>NZ_LZJM01000331.1:0-2462 GCF_001667665.1 Mycobacterium sp. E342 | reverse complement strand
CGATCAACACCAACGGCGGCCTGCTCGGCGAGGCCTACATCCACGGCATGAACGGCATCACCGAGGGCGTGCGCCAGGTGCGTGGCACGTCGTACAACCAGGTCGACAACGTCGAACACGTCTTGGTCACCTCGGGCACCGGGGTACCTACGAGCGGGCTGATTCTGGCGCCCGCCAACTGAGGGGGATCATCATGCCGAAGCTCGCGCTGCTGACCGCCCACGGCGGTCCCATCGAGCTGGCCGAATTTCCGTTGACCACACCGGCGCCCGGCACCGCGGCGCTCAAGTTGCGGATGGCCGGCATCTGCGGATCCGACCTGCACATCTTCCGTGGCGAACTGCCGTTGCCGTGCCCGTTCGCCATGGGCCACGAAATGGTGGGCGAGATAGCCGAACTGGGCGACGGCCTGACCACCGACGCGACCGGGAAGCCGCTGGCGGTGGGCGATCGCGTGGTCACGCCGTATTTCTGGTTCTGCGGCCAGTGCCACGCCTGCGCGCAGGGCCGGTCCTACGCGTGTCAGAACCTGATGGCCGGCGAATACCGGACGCCCGATCATGCGCCGCACTTCGTCGCCGCCTACGGCGAGTACTACTACACCAGCCGGCGGCAGCCGCTGTACAAGGTGCCCGAGGGCCTGCCGGACCAAGCCGTCGCCCCGCTGAACTGCGCGCTGGCCCAGGTGCTGTTCGCGCTGCGCGAGGTGCGCCTCGGCGACACCCTGGTCATCCAGGGCGCGGGCGGGCTGGGCATCAACGCCGCGGCCGTGGCCCGCACCGCCGGCGCCGCGGAGGTCATCGTCATCGACAAAATCCCCGAACGGCTCGACGTCGCCTCTGATTTCGGCGCCACGCAGTGCATCGACGCGAGTGCCATCTCGACCGCGGAGGTCACCGAACAGGTCCGCGCGCGCACCGACGGCATCGGCGCCGACTGGGTGCTCGAGGTCGTCGGGGTGCCGGCCGTCATTCCCGAGGGAATCGGCTTCCTCAACAACGGGGGAACGCTCCTCGAGGTCGGCAACGTCGGCATGGGACGAACCTTCGAGCTGGACCCGAGCGCGCTGGTGTACGGCAACAAATCCGTGCGCGGGGTCATGTTCTACGAGCCCGTCACCCTGGCGGTCGGCCTCAGCTTCCTGCAGCACACCAGGTTCCCGTTCGACCGGTTGATGCCCGAACCGTTCCACCTGGCCGACGTCAACGCCGCTTTTGCGTCGGCCGATGCCGGGCTGGTGCCGCGGGGTGCGTTGGTGCCGTGATGACGCAAGCGGCCGCCCAGGCCATCGACACCCGCGAGCTGATCGTGGAATCCGCGTACGCCTGCTTCCGCAAACAGGGGCTGCAGAAGGCGACGATCGTCGACATCGCCAGGACGGCCGGGGTGTCACGCAGCACCATCTACGAGTACTTCGGCGACAAGGGCGCCATCATCGAAGCCTGCGCCGAACACGCTTCCGAGCGGTTCTACCGCGAGATGTCCAAAGCCATGGCGCGCGGCGCTTCCCTCGAGGAAAAGCTGAGCGAGGCAGCCGTTTTCGTGACCCAGGCCCGGCGGTCCATCGCGTCCGAGAAGTATTTCGACGAGGACGCCATCAGCCTGCTGCTGACCAAGGACGCCGCCGTCTTGCTGCGCGAGTGCGTCGACTTCGTCGCGCCCTACCTGTCGGCCGCCAGGCTCACCGGGGAGGTGCGCAAGGACCTCGACGTCCAAACCGCGGGCGAATGGTTCGCGCGCATCCTGTTCTCGCTCTTCAGCACGCCGTCCTCGACGCTGGACATGGACGATCCCGAGGCGGTGGCCGAGTTCGTGCGTGCGTACGCGGTGCGCGGGTTCGCCAGCGAACGCGCACGGCCCAGGCGCACCCCCTGAGTCGCTCAAATCGCCCGATCGCCCCCGGTGCGACGGTTAGCATCCAGGGTGTGCGACGGATGCTGGCGCTGACCGCGATCGTGGTGGCCATGACGTCGATGCTGCTGGGGTGCAGCCGGTCCGACGAGAAGCGCGCGGCGTCGCAGGCGGTCGTCATCGTCTCCGGCGGGGATGCGACGAGCCCGTTCACCACACCCGACCAGGCGTGCTCGACCGGGCTGGCGGCGGGCAACACCGACACCGCGATCCGCGAATACCTGGTCAAGCAGGGCTACAAGGTGTTCACGTCACCGGCGATGGCCGGCCGGGGGCAGGTGGTGGACCAGACCGGCTTCGGCCCGTTCGGGGTGTGCCCAATCACGCTGCCGGAGAACATGACCGTGAACTCCACGGGGAGCATCGACACCGCGGGCGAACACCTGGCGCGGTTTTTGACCTACCTGCACACCGACAAGGGCATCGACGAGGTCGACCTGGTCGGCCACTCGATGGGGGGCCTGTACTCGCGGGCGGCGATCCGGGTGCTGACCACCACGAACTCGACGGTGCACGTCCGCTCGCTGACCACGATCGGCACGCCGTGGCAG
>NZ_LZJM01000330.1:0-1297 GCF_001667665.1 Mycobacterium sp. E342 | reverse complement strand
TCCCGGTTTGTGGCGTGTCCATTCGGGGCGCTGGGGTCGCGGATGTATCGCACCGGGGATTTGGTGTGTTGGGGCCCCGATGGGCAGCTGCGCTATGTGGGCCGCGTCGATGAGCAGGTCAAAATCCGTGGGTATCGCATCGAGTTGGGTGAGATCCGCACCGCCCTGGCCAATGTGGATGGGGTGGGTCAGGCGGTGGTGATTGCCCGCGAGGACCACCCCGGCGACAAGCGCCTGATCGGGTATGTCACCGAATCCCACACTGGGGCAGTCGATCCGGTCGCCATCCGCAGCCAACTCGCGGATCGGTTGCCGTCTTATATGGTGCCGGCCGCGATTGTGGTGCTTGAGGCTCTGCCGTTGACGGTCAACGGCAAACTCGACACCCGCGCCCTACCCGCCCCCGACTACACCGGTGCTCCTTATCGCGCCCCGGGTGGTCTGCTTGAGGAACTGCTGGCCGGCATCTACGCCGAGATCCTCGGCCTCGAGCGGGTGGGGGTGGACGATTCGTTTTTCGAGTTGGGTGGGGATTCGTTGTCGGCGATGCGGCTGATCGCCGCCATCAACAATTCTTTGGATGCTGACTTGTCGGTGCGGGCGGTGTTTGAGGCGCCCACCATCGCCCAGCTAGCACCCCGCATCCACGCCGGCGGTGGAGGTGGGGGTGAGCTGGCCCCGGTGGTGGCCGGCCCACGCCCGGAGCGGGTGCCGTTGTCGTTTGCCCAATCCCGATTGTGGTTCATCGACCAGCTGCTGGGCCCGTCTGCGGTCTACAACATGCCCATCGCGGTACGCCTAACGGGACCACTCGACGTGGAGGCCCTGGCGGCCGCGCTGGCCGACGTGGTGGCCCGGCATGAAAGCCTGCGCACGGTGTTCCCCGCGGTTGATGGGGTCCCCCACCAGCAGCTGATCTCGCATGAGGGGGCCGATTTCGGCTGGGACGTCGTTGATGTGACCGGGTGGACGCACGAGCGGCTCGAGGAGGCCATCGCGGCAGTAGCAGGGCATCGGTTTGATTTGGCAACCGAGATTCCGTTCCGTGCCGAGCTTTTCCGGTTGGGCTCCGATGAGTACGTGTTGGTGGCGGTGGTGCACCATATCGCTGCGGATGGCTGGTCGATGAACCACAATCGGGATTGGGCAAACGACAACGGCACCCGCTCCGGGCGTGGGCCGGCCACCACCGGGGCCAGCTCACCCCCACCTCCACCGCCGGCGTGGATGCGGGGTGCTAGCTGGGCGATGGTGGGCGCCTCAAACACCGCCCGCACCGACAAGTCAGCATCCAAAG
>NZ_LZJM01000329.1:0-1780 GCF_001667665.1 Mycobacterium sp. E342 | reverse complement strand
CCCGCTCAAGACCGGGGCGGCCTACCTGCCGATCGATCCGGCCCTGCCGGCCGCACGCATCGAATTCATGCTCACCGGCGCCGGCCACATACAACTCCCCGACCACCCCCACCGGCACCGCACGCAACCACCCATCGAGGACAAAGAAGCCCAGGTGGGCCAACGGCACCCCGATCGGGCTGACAGTGTTGCCGACATCGCCTGTGGCGATCTGGCGTATCGAGGCATGCACCGTCGTCTCGGTGATGCCATACATGTTGATCAACCGCGGTGATCGCGGGTGGTTGTGCAACCACGTCGAAAGACGCGCGGGCTCAAGGGCTTCACCGCCGAACACCACCGTCTGAAGCGCCAGCTGCTCTGCCCGCTCGGACTGGAGCGCATCAGTGGTTTGCAAGGCATAAAACGCCGACGGAGTCCGGCTCAACACACTGACCTGCTCACCCACCAGCACAGCGTGGAACTCCCCTGGTGAGCGCGCTACCGCCTCCGATACCACCACCAACCGCCCACCACCGAGCAGCGCACCGAAGATCTCCCACACCGAGAAGTCAAAAGCCAGGGAATGACACTGTGTCCACACCCCCGCGCGATCCAACTGCCCGTCCAGCGACGCCAACAACTCGATGACGTTGTGATGGCTTATGGCAACGCCTTTGGGCACCCCGGTAGTGCCCGAGGTATAAATCAGGTAAGCGATCTCTTCTGGCGCCGGGCCCGGAAGTGGTGTGGCCGGCTGGGTCTGGATCGCGGGATCATCGACAGTGATGACCACCAGGTCATGCCCGTGCAGCCGATCGACCAGCCCGGTGGTGGTAATCGCGGCGATCGGCGCGGCATCAGCCACCATGAACCCGATCCGCGCCGCCGGCAACGCCGGGTCGATCGGCAGATAAGCCGCCCCGGTCTTCAACACCGACAGGATCGCCACGACCGCCTCCACGGACCGCGAAAACACCAGCGCCACAAACGAACCCGGACCCACCCCATGAGCCGCCAACAAGTGCGCCAACCGGTTCGCCGCCTCATCTACCTCGCGGTACGTCACCGAGCAGCCCTCATAGCTGATCGCCACCGCCTCAGGGGTGCGCACCACCTGCTGGCTAAACAACACCGGAATCGACACCGCCACCGACACCGACTGGGTCAACCCCGCCCGATTACCCATCACATCCAGGCGAGCATGCTCAACCTCATCGAGCAGCTCCATCGACGACAGCTGCCGAGCCGGATCGGCCGTCATCCCCACCAACACCCGCTCGAATCGCTCAATTAGCGCTTGGATGCTTTGCGGGTCGAACACATCGGTGCGAAACTCCACCGCCCCACCGATCCCGGCGGGCTCACCGGCCTCGGTCCAACGTTCGGCCAGGAAAAACGTCAGATCCCAACGGGCGGTACTGGTCTCTGCGGGCAGCGGAGTGACCTGCACATCCCCCAAGGCCAACCCCGCCGCGGAATCATTGACAGACCAGGCAAAGTTTTGCCAGGCCAACGCCACCTGAAACAAGGGATGATGAGTCAGACTGCGAGTGGGGTTGAGCCGCTCCACCAACACCTCAAAAGGCACATCCTGATGCTCAAAAGCGGCCAGACTACGCGCCCGCACCCGCCCTAGTACTTCGGCGATGCTGGGGTCATCGGCCAAATCCACCCGTAGCACCAGGGTGTTGACAAAAAACCCAACCAACTCATCCAGGGCAGGGTCGCGCCGCCCGGCGATCGGGAACCCCACCGCCACATCAGTACTGGCGCTCAGTTTGGCCAACAACACTGCCAA
>NZ_LZJM01000328.1:0-794 GCF_001667665.1 Mycobacterium sp. E342 | reverse complement strand
GTCGAGAAGATACCGATTTCGCCCCTTCTGCAAGGAGACGAAATGAGGATTCGTTTCATTGTTTCGGCACTCGGGGCGGGTGTCGTGGCGTTAGCGGTTGGGTGTGGCGTCGGGCAGGGTGGCGGCCACAGCACAACGCAAGCGCCGCCCAAGGTGACGACCACAGTGGCCCCCACCCTTACCCCCGACGCCATCGACTCGCTGATCTTGGCGCCGGACCTGATTAGCGAGATTGTCGGTGCGAAACTCAACTGGGCGTCCAAACCTCCGCCCGGCGCGACCTCCCCGCCCGTGGCCGCCTTCGCCGACGAGGGTGACCCCGAGTGCGAACCGCTGATCGCGCCAGACACGTACTCGGTGGGGGTGGCTTACACCGCGTGGCGGAGCAATCTCTACAAAGAGGACAAGGACACGTACGAGCATGCGGTCCGTCAAGCCGTTGCGACGGTCGTCGATTCCAAAGCAGCGACGGTGTTGCTTGGCAACGCTTTTGCCAAGCGTCTCGACGCCTGCAGCAATGCCGTCATCCACCTGAGCGGCAAATATCGATGGAGATTCCAGAAGACCGACGCGACCGATACGGGAGTGCGGTGGACGGGAACGGAACTAGAGGACGGGAAGCCCACCGGTTGGATCTGCCCCAACGTGGCGCGCGCGAAGAACAATGTGATCATCACTGCGCAGGTGTGCCAATACGGCAATGGCGCTCCGGCCACCGCGACAATTCTGGACAAGATGTCGGAGAAGATACCCCGATAGACCCGGGAGAATCGGAATACTTTGTGCAGGATCCG
>NZ_LZJM01000327.1:0-49546 GCF_001667665.1 Mycobacterium sp. E342 | reverse complement strand
GGCCGGGACCGTGTTCAACATGACCGCCGACGACTACTACAACCTGACCGACATCACCCGGGTGTTGTCGGAGCGCTACGGCTACCGGTTCGACTACCACGACATCGGATCGTTCGCCGCCGAGATGAACCGTCGGTGCACGCCGCGGGACCCGATCTACCCGCTGGTCGACTTCCTGACCCGCTCGGCGGACAAGATCGCGGCCATGCGCGACAAGCGCTCCGACAACACCCGGGTGATGTCGGTCAGGTTGTAGTAGTCGTCGGCGGTCATGTTGAACACGGTCCCGGCCTCGGCCGACAGGTCCATCAGCGCCACGATGTGGTCGGCGATCAGGTCCGCCGGCAGCAGGCTGAGCTGGTTGAGCGCGTCGGCGGCGACGCCGTGCTCGATCATGAATGCCACGGTGCGCACCAGGATGTCGTCCTGGCTGCCGAAGCCCGCGCCGGTCGGTGAGATCAGCGAGGGCCGGAAGATGCGCACGTCGAGCCCGCGCCGCTGGGCGGCGAAAGCCAGCTGTTCGGCGACCCACTTGGTCTGCGAGTAGCCGAAGTCCAGGGCGTTCATCTCCAGGTTCGCGTCGGACTCTCCGACCACCGGTTTGACGCTCCACCCGTAGATGAAGGTGCTGGACACCAGGTGGAAGGTCTTCCGGTGCCCCGTCATGGCCAGCCGCAACAGCTCGTGCGTCCCGGCCACGTTGGCGGGCCGCAGGGCGTCGTAGGTGCGGACGTAGTTGACGAGGGCGCCGTTGTGGACGACGGCGTCGACGCTCTCGGCCAGCCGCCGGAACCCCGCCTCGCCCAGGCCCAGCTGCGGCTCGGCGAGGTCACCGCAGACCACGCGCACCCGCTCCCGGACCTGTGCTTCCAGACCCGGAGACCACAGCCGGGCCTTGCGCAGCGACGCGACGATCCGGTCCATCCCGTGTGCGGAGTCCGTGGCCCGGATCAGGGCGTGCACGGTGTAGGACGTCCGGCCGAGCAGGCTGCTGACCAGGAACGGTCCCAGGAACCCGGTCGCCCCCGTCAACAGGATGTCGCTGGGGGTGCCCGGCCGCGCCGGCGGCAGCGCCGGCAACCGAAGCTGGACGTCGGCCCGCATCCGCGCGACCTCGTAGGCCTCGTACTCGGCCGAAATCTGGTCCAGCGCCTGACGCAACGCCTCCAGCGGCTGCCCGGACCCCTCGCCGAACTGCCGCATGAGCCGGAAGAACTCGGCCACCGTCAGTCGCTGCAGCAGGCGCGTGTTGACGTCTTCGGCCAGCTCCCCGGCGCCGTGCTCTTCCAGGAGGGCCTGCAGGTCCGCCCGGAGCTCGGCGAGCGCCAGCGAGTCGATGCCGAGGTCCGCGAAGGAGCAGTCCTCGTCGCCGGTGAGGTCGTAGCTCTCGATCAGGTTGCGGAACCGGTCCAGCGGGCCCGCACCCTCCGGTGCCGCATCGTGGGGCTGATGCGTGTAGGTGGCCAGCACCGGCAGTCGACCGTCCAGCCAGAGCTCGCGCGTGGACGAGCGCCGGATCTTCCCCGAGGTGGTCTTGGGGATGCTGTGCGCGGGCACGAACGCGATGGCGTGCGGGTCGATGTGGCCGTGCCGGCGGATGGCCCGCGCCAGTGCCTTACCGTCCGGCAGCGTGTCCGCGTCGCGGACTTCGGCCACCACGGTCAGGACTTCCTGCTCGTCCTGCTCCACCGCAAAGGCGGCGACACAGCCGCCGCGGACCTGTGGGGTCGACCGCTCCACGATGCCCTCGATGTCCGACGGGTAGCAGTTGACGCCCCGCACGATGATGAGGTCCTTGCTGCGGCCGCAGACGAACAGCTCGCCCTCGTACAGGAAGCCGAGGTCGCCGGTGCGCAGGTAGGTGTGCTCGTCGTCGCCGGGGATGCGGGCGGCGAAGGCCTCCGCGGTCAGCTCTGGGCGATTCCAGTAGCCGTCCCCCTTGGAGGGGCCGTCCAGCCAGACCTCGCCGACCCGGCCCTCGCCGAGGGCGTGCCCGGACTCCGGGTCGACGATGCGGACCACGTTGCCGTCGATGGGCTTGCCGCAGCTCACCACCGGGGCCTGGTTGCGGTTCTCGGGCTGCGCCTTTTCCACCCGCGCGAGGTTCTTCTCCAGGGCGCGCTTGTTCAGGGCCAGCGTCTGGCGTCCGCGAAGCGAGACGATCAGGGTGTTCTCCGCCATGCCGTAGGCGCCGGTGAGCGCGTTGGGCTCCAGGCCGTAGGGGGCGAAGCGCTGCCGGAAACGCGTGAACGTGCTGGCGCGCAGCGGCTCCGCGCCGACCACGATGCTCTCCAGGCTGCTCAGGTCGATCCCGTCCAACTCGGACGTGGGCAGCTTGTCCTCCCGCAGGCACAGCTCCAGGGCGAAGTTGGGCACCGGGGTGTGGGTGGCGCGCACGTCGCTGATCAGCCGCAGCCACGCCGACGGCCGCTTGAGGAAGTCCAGCGGCGACATCGCGTGCGTGGTCCCGCCGCCGAGCAGGATGAACAGGTAGGCGGAGATCAAGCCCATGTCGTGGTGTTGGGGCAGCCAGCTGACCAGAACCTCGCCCCCCGTGAAGGCCGAGGCGTTGGCGATGACGTTGGCGTGGGTGACGACGACACCCTTGGGGTCGCTGGTGGAGCCGGAGGTGTATTGCAGGAAGAGCACCGGAGCGGGTGTGTCGGGGACGGGGGCGCCGCCGAACTCCTGCGTGCCATCGGTTCCGAACCACGGCAGTTCCGGGGGACGCTGGGTGTCCGGCCACGGCGACTCGCTCTCGAGGTGATTGAGCAGCAGGCGGTAGTCGTACTCGAACTGCTTGGTCGACAGCACCGCCTTGGCCTGGCAATCCCGCGCGATGAAGGCGAGTTTGGCCAGTCCCGACTCGAACGACATCGGCAGCGGAGGGCTGACCGGCACGGCGATCACCCCGATGCGGGCGCACGCGTAAAACGCCGCGACCATCTCCAGGCTGGGCGGATAGACCAGCAGCGCGCGATCCCCCCGGCGCAGTCCGGCTTCCGTCGCCAGGTAGGCGGCCAGCTCACGCGTCCGCTCGGCGAAAGTCTGGTAGGTGTAGTGCTCCTGCTCCCGGCCTTCGGCGTCGACGAAGCGGAAGAGGGTCTTGTCAGGCGTTAAGGCTTCCCACTTGTGCAGATGATCGATGAGCGTCTCCATCGCAGGAGCCACCGCCTTCCGGGTTCACAATGAGCGTTAAGGGCTTTCGTACCAATCAATAAAGCCCAATGTAACGCCGCTGGCGGAGGCCAGGCAAAGCAAGCAGGCCCATTTTGGGCGGTGCACATTAATCTCACAGGATAGGTTTGGCTACGGTGGCTGACTTCCGTCGAACAGGGGCGTAACTACTGACCTCAGTATCCGCAGTGACGTGCTCTACCTGTGCGTTCCAGCCAACGAGTGCACCCCGTACACGGACATACTGATGTTTGCACTTGCGTGCTTCCTGAATTTGCGCTTCGCAAATGGCGCGCGATTCGGGTCTCATTTCGTATCGCCACCGCAAACGGCATAAACCAATCCAATGGATGTGGCACTCCCGCTTCGGACCGCGACACGAAAGTGATTTCCGCCACGGTCCGCCGGCGTTCGGCGTTGCTGATCTACTGAGATACGCAGTCAGCCGGTCTGGGCGACGCGGATGAGCGGGCCGGCGCGGGCCACCAGCCTGGTGATGCCGACGTATCGTTCGCCGTCGATGATCGGCGACAGCGGCTCACCCTCGGCCTCGATGACCATTTCGCGGCCGTTGACGTCGCGCACCCGACGGCCGTGGACCGTCCCGTTGGTGAGCGCCGACGGAAGCTGCGTGACGATCCTGGACGGCCTGACCTCGCCGGCCTGGAAGTGCAGCGCACCCGGGCTTTCGGCCTTCGGGAAGAGCCGGAACGGCCCGCCGATCCGCAGGTCGATCGCGCCGGCGTGCAGCAGGCGGTGCGTCCGCGTCGGGACCTCCTCACCGTCGATGACGACTCGGGCGCGCGTCGGCGCAAACAGCACGGACGCGTAGTTGGACGCCTGCGAGCGCCCGACCTTCGACGCCAGGTAGTCGCGGAACGACCGACCGATCACCTTCGCGACTTCGCCGCGGCCGTGGTCGGGCTTTCCGTAATACATGTCGTAGAACCGGTTTCCGACGCCTCCGGCGGCCAGCCCGAAGCACAAGCGGTGGAACGGCGCGCCGTCCGCGGTTTCACCGTCGAGCCGCAAGGTGTCCAGGCGTATCTCGGGAGGGGGGCGGTCGGCCGCCGCGGCGGCCGCCAGCGCGCGGATGACGGCGTCGGGCCGCCCACGAACACGTGCCTTGCGGGCGACGGCATTGACGCTGCCCCCGTTGGTGGGCACGAAGGCCGGCCAGCGGTCGGGATCGCTCTCGCAGCGCTCGGTCTCGTTGATCAACCAGTGCAGCGCGCCGTCGCCGCCGTCCCCCACCAGGTGGGTGACCCGCGGGTGGAGCCGGTCCAGGGTCTTGCCGAGGTCCTCGATGGACGCGGTCTCGTGCACCTCGCCCCACGGGCCGACGATGCGGCGCAACTCGGCGACGCGGTCGCCCCGCCCGCGGCGGTTCCGGCGCGCGAGCGGATTGACGATGACCCCTAGATACATCCGTGGCGTCCGGGTGAGTTTCCGCTGGCCATCCCACGCACGATACCTGCGGCGTTCGGATGGGCGAGATCACGTAGTTAGGGTGGGCTGCATGCCGGGTTGGACCGCAGCGCAGCTGCCTTCGTTCGCCGGACGCACCGTCGTGATCACCGGGGCCAACGCCGGCCTGGGCGAGGTCACCGCCCGCGAATTGGCGCGGGTCGGTGCCCGCGTCGTGCTGGCGGTGCGCAACACCGAGAAGGGCAAGACCGCCGCCGAGCGGATGACCGGCGACGTCGAGGTGCGCCAGCTCGACCTGCAGGACCTGGGCTCGGTGCGGCGCTTCGCCGACGAGATGGGCTCTGTTGACGTGCTGGTCAACAACGCCGGCATCATGGCCACCAAGCACGCGGTGACCGCCGACGGCTTCGAGGGTCAGATCGGCACCAACCACCTCGGCCACTTCGCGTTGACCAATCTGCTGCTGCCGAGGCTGACCGACCGGGTGGTGACGGTGTCGTCGCTGATGCACCACTTCGGCTACATCAGCCGCAAGGATTTGAACTGGCGGTCCCGCCCGTATTCGGCGTGGCTGGCCTACAGCCAGTCCAAGCTGGCCAACCTGCTGTTCACCAGCGAGCTGCAGCGGCGCCTGGACGCCGCGGGTTCCGGGCTGCGCGCGCTGGCCGCCCACCCGGGCTGGTCGCACACGAACCTGCAGGGCAACTCCGGCCGCAAATGGGGCGACGCGGCGGTACTGGCCGTCGACCGCATCGTGTCCACCGACGCCGATTTCGGCGCCCGGCAGACGCTGTATGCCGTGTCGCAGGATCTGCCGGGGAACACCTTCGTCGGCCCGCGCTTCGGTCTGTATGGCCGCACCCAGCCGACGTGGCGGAACTGGCCCGCCAAGCGGGCGGGCACCGCCGCGGCGCTGTGGGACCTATCCGAGCAGCTAACGGGCACCGCGTTTCCGCTCCCGGCGAGCGGTTTGCCGTGACCCGATTAGATTGGTGGCATGGCGAGGGCTGATCTGGCGACGATTCTCGCGCTGTGCGCCGCGCTGGCGTCGGCGATCGGCAACGTGGTGCGCCAGCGCTCCGCGCAGGAGGTCACCGACAAACCGGTCGGGCATCTGGCGCTGTTCGGCATGCTGTTGCGCGATACCCGTTGGTGGATGGGCGGTCTCGGCGACATCGCCAGCTACATTCTGCTGGCCGCGGCCCTGGACAAGGGCTCGGTGCTGTTGGTGATGTCGCTGCAGGTGACCGCGCTGCTGTTCGCCCTGCCGCTCTATGCGCGGATGAGCCGCCACCCGGTCACCCGCGGCGAGTGGGTGTGGGCGATGTTGCTGACTGCGGCGCTGGTGGTCGTCATCGCGGTCGGCCAGCCGGTGGGCGGCCAGGAGCGCGCCGCGGCCCAGGTCTGGCTGATCGTGGCCCTGGCGATGGCCCCGCCGCTGCTGTTGGCGATGCTGGGCGCCCGCATCTGGTCGGACCGCCCGGCGGCGGCGGTCTTGCTCGCCGCGGTCGCCGGCTCGTTGCTGGCGGTGTTCGCGGTGCTGATGAAGGGCGTCGTCGACATCCTCGAACACAACCCCGACCAGTTGTGGACCAGACCCGAGCTGTACGGCTGGGTGTTCTGCGGGGCGGCCGGGATGGTGATTCATCAATCGGCCTACCGCGCGGGCGCGCTGACCGCCTCGTTGCCGACGATCATCGCCGCCAAGCCCATCGTGGGCGCGGTGCTCGGGATCACCGTGCTGGGCGAGACGTTGGACGCGCACGGCTTCGATTGGGTGGTGCTGGCGGTGGCGGCGGTGTTGGTGATCGTCGCGACGGTGGGCCTGGCCCACGGCGAGGCCGCGACCGTGTCGGCGGGCGCGGGTCGCGACGTCAGAATCGCCGACGAGCCGAAAGCGTCGTCCCCGCTCTAACGAACCTTGGTGGCAGGTACAGGATTCGAACCTGTGAAGCTTTCGCGACGGATTTACAGTCCGCTCCCATTGGCCGCTCGGGCAACCTGCCGCCAGACAGGTTACAACGAGGGGGTAGACAAAGCACAAACGGCCATCACCGGATGAAGGGACGGATCGCATGGCGGACTCATCGTTCGACATTGTCAGCAAAGTCGAGCGCCAAGAGGTCGACAACGCACTCAACCAGGCCGCCAAGGAGCTGGCCACCCGCTTCGACTTCCGCGGCACCGACACCACGATCGCGTGGAAGGGCGAGGAGGCTATCGAGCTGACGTCGTCGACCGAGGAGCGCGTCAAGGCTGCCGTCGACGTCTTCAAGGAGAAGCTGATCCGCCGGGACATCTCGATGAAGGCCTTCGACGCCGGCGAGCCGCAGGCATCGGGCAAGACCTACAAGGTCAGCGGCACCCTGAAGCAGGGCATCGACAGTGAGCACGCCAAGAAGATCACCAAGCTGATCCGCGACGAGGGGCCGAAGGGCGTCAAGACGCAGATCCAGGGCGACGAGATCCGCGTGACGAGCAAGAAGCGCGACGACCTGCAGGCCGTCATCTCGATGCTCAAGCAGGCGGACCTGGACGTCGCGCTGCAGTTCGTCAACTACCGGTAGGCGGGCGCCGAACTCCCGGTGTGATGATTACTCGCTCGGCCAACCGGTGGGTGCCTAATGTAGTGACCAGCCCCACAATGTGAGCGAGGTTCACGATGACCCCTAGCGAGGCCGAGTACTCGGACGTCATCATCGTCGGCGCCGGCATCTCCGGCATCGACGCGGCCTACCGGATCAGCGAGCGCAACCCGCAGCTGACCTACACCATCCTGGAGCGGCGCGCGCAGATCGGCGGCACTTGGGACCTGTTCCGCTATCCGGGCGTGCGCTCGGACAGCAGCATCTTCACGCTGTCCTTACCGTTCGAGCCGTGGACGCGCAAGGAGGGCGTGGCCGACGGTGTCCACATCCGCGAGTACCTGGTCGCCACGGCGCACAAGTACGGCATCGATCGCCACATCCGGTTCGACACCTATGTCCGCTCGGCCGACTGGGATTCGGCCACCGACACCTGGACGGTCACCGTCGAGCAGGACGGGGCGCGCAAGCAGTACCGTGCCCGATTCCTGTTCTTCGGCAGTGGCTACTACAACTACGACGAGGGCTACACCCCCGACTTCCCCGGCATCGAAACGTTCGGCGGCACAGTGGTACACCCGCAGCACTGGCCGGAGAACCTGGACTACACCAACAAGAAGGTCGTGGTGATCGGCAGCGGGGCCACCGCGGTCACGCTGCTGCCCTCGCTGTCGGACCGGGCCGCCAAAGTGACCATGCTGCAGCGCTCCCCCACCTACCTGATCTCGGCCTCCAAGTACGGCAAGGTCGCCGCCGCCGCGCGGAAAGTGCTGCCCCGCAGGCCCGCTCATCTCGTCGTCCGGATGTACAGCGCGCTCACCGAGGCGGTGTTCTTCGCCCTGTCGCGCAAGGCGCCGGGGCTGGTGCGGTGGCTGCTGCGGCGCAAGGCGATCAGCAGCCTGCCCCCCGGCTACGACGTCGACACCCACTTCAAGCCGCGGTACAACCCGTGGGACCAGCGGATGTGCCTGATTCCCGACGCCGACCTGTACAACGCCATCAGCGCCGGCCGCGCCGACGTGGTCACCGACCACATCGACCATTTCGACCGAGGCGGCATCGCGCTGAAATCGGGCGGGCACCTCGACGCCGACATCATCGTCACCGCGACCGGCCTGCAGCTGCAGGCCCTGGGTGGGACCGCGATCAGCCTGGACGGCAACGAGATCAAGACCAACGACCGCTTCGTCTACAAGGCCCACATGCTCGAGGACGTGCCCAACCTGTTCTGGTGCGTCGGCTACACCAACGCGTCGTGGACGCTGCGTGCCGACATCACCGCCCGGGCCACGGCAAAACTGCTGGCGCACATGGCCGCTCACGGCTACACGCACGCCTACCCGCATCGCGGCAACGAGCCGATGACCGAGAAGCCGTCCTGGGACATCAACGCCGGCTATGTGCTGCGCTCGGTGCACGCGCTGCCGAAATCGGGCACCAAGCGGCCGTGGAACGTGCGGCAGAACTACCTGGCCGACGCCATCGATTACCGCTTCGACCGCATCGAAGAGGCGATGGTGTTCGGGCGGGTTTCCGATCGGGAGCCGCTGGCGGGCTAGCGTCAGCGCTTGGCCGGCTCACCCGGCCGAGATCTGCTTCCCGCAGTTCGGGCAGAACCTTTCGGCGGGATGGTGCTCGGCTCCGCAACCCGCGCAGAAGTGGGGTTCGGCTGCCGTCGACGGTTGCGCGACGGCCAACCCTCCGGGCTGGACGGCGCCGGGTGTTTCCGGCGCGCCCGGCGCCGGCGCCGGTGCCACGGGTGGCGCGGCCTGCGGAGCGAAGGGTCCGGCTTGCGGCCCGCCCGCCGGGAACTGCCCGCCCGGGACCGGCTGGAAGCCGGGCACCGCGGCTGGGGCGGTTCGCCGCCGACGGCTCATCAGCGCCACGAGGACGACGCCGCCGCCCACCGCGAGGAGCAGCGCAACGCCACCCAGGAGGTACCACCACGCTTTCGAGGTGCCCGGTGCCGAAACATCTCCGTACTGCGCCCGCAGATTGACCGCGTTGGTCTTCAGATCGGCCACCCCGGGATAGTCGGGCGACATCGAGAGGACCTGGTCGAACTGTTTGATCGCGTCGGTGTAGTGACCGGTGTAGTAGGCGTCGAGCCCCTTGCGGTAGGACACGTCGGCCGGCCCGAGCGTCGCCTTGACGCCCTTGCCCGCCAGGACTGCGGCCAGGCCGTCCGCGGGTGCGATGAAGTTGAACGCCTGCGGTTCGCCGGTGGGGCCGAAGCTGTTCAGCCCGATCACCTTGCCGTTGAGCTCGATGGTCGGCCCGCCGCTCATGCCCGGGGATACCGCCGCATCGATCTCATACTCCGGAATGGTTCCCATGGTGGACTTCTTGCTGACCTTGCCGCTCTTGTTGGTCGGGTCCAGGGAGGGGTCGGTGACACGCTCGGTGCTCCCCGGGAAGCCCACGGCAAGAACCGAAGTGCCGATGTTGACGTCGGCGTCAGTGGCCAGCTCCGACGACGGCAGGTTGTGCTTCTCCACCTTCAACAGGGCGACGTCGCCCTTCTCCAGCGGCTTGAAGTCGACGACGTTCGCGGGCATCTTGCCGGCGACCTTCGTCCCGGTGCCGTACAGCAGCGTGATGCTGATCTCGGGGCCGCGGTCGGCGGTGGTGCCTTCCACGTGAGCGTTCGCGCGCAGCCACTGCACCGCTTGCTCGGGATCCGCCGCCTCGGGCGAGTCCGGGTATTCGGCGATGTAGTCGGTGGCGGCATGTCGCAGGATCGCGTCCTTGGCCCCCTCCGGGTCGACGCAGTGGCCGGCGGTCGCCACCCAGCCGTCGGGATTCACGACGAAGGCGGTGCAGCCCCAAGCGGCGTCGAAGGCCCTGTTGGCATTGGGTTCGCTGTAGTGCGGCAGTAAGTTGCCGTTGGGCAGCCGGACCCACCCGGCGGCTTCCGCGGCGAAGTACATCACGGCGGGCCGGATCATGGCCGCCGCCCTCTCCTCGGGGTTGGTCTGCGGACGACCGCCATCGGCGGACGCGATGCCTGGCGACCCAAGCAGCGGGAGGGCAGCTGCAGACAGCAAGGCCAAGCTGCGGCTCGGCAGGCGCCTCTTGGTCACGAGGCTGGCTCGGCGGGACATGGCTTCTCCCTTCACGGGTTCTTGACGTTGACGATCCGATGCGCCACGCCCCGGGGCTAGGGACAGAAGTCCCCGGCTGCCGGGTCATTGGTTCGTGAACTGCTTCTAAATCGCTGGTGTCGGCAATACGCTGATCGCCATGGCGGCACAGATGCGCGAACCCAACGTCGTTGTCCTCGGTGGTGGTTCCTGGGGAACCACGGTGGCGTCCATCTGTGCGCGCCGGGGACCGACGCTGCAGTGGGTGCGCTCGGAAGAGACGGCGAAGGACATCAACGAGAACCATCGCAACAGCCGCTACCTCGGCGACGATGCGGTGCTCAGCGACACCTTGCGCGCCACCTCCGACTTCGCCGAGGCGGCCAACTGCGCCGACGTCGTGGTGATGGGCGTTCCCTCCCACGGGTTCCGGGGCGTGCTGACCGAGTTGGCCAAGGAGCTGCGGCCCTGGGTGCCGGTGGTGTCTTTGGTCAAGGGGCTCGAGCAGGGCACCAACATGCGGATGTCGCAGATCGTCGAGGAGGTGCTGCCCGGTCATCCGGCGGGAATCCTGGCGGGCCCGAACATCGCGCGCGAGGTCGGCGAGGGCTACGCCGCGGCGGCGGTGCTGGCCATGCCCGACCAGCATCTGGCGACCCGGCTGTCCGGGCTGTTCCGCACCCGGCGTTTCCGGGTGTACACCACCGACGACGTCATCGGGGTGGAGATGGCCGGTGCGCTGAAAAACGTCTACGCCATCTCGGTCGGGATGGGTTACTCGCTGGGCATCGGGGAGAACACCCGGGCGCTGGTGATCGCCCGCGCGCTACGCGAGATGACCAAGCTGGGGGTGGCCATGGGCGGCAACCCCGACACCTTCCCCGGCCTGGCCGGCCTGGGCGACCTCATCGTGACGTGCACCAGCCAGCGCAGCCGCAACCGGCACGTGGGTGAGCAACTGGGCGCCGGCAAGCCGATCGACGAGATCATCGCCTCGATGAACCAGGTCGCCGAGGGCGTGAAGGCCGCCAGCGTGATCATGGAGTTCGCCAACGAGTTCGGACTGAGCATGCCGATCGCCCGCGAGGTCGACGCGGTGATCAACCACGGTTCGACCGTCGAGGAGGCCTACCGCGGCCTGATCGCCGAGGTCCCCGGCCACGAGGTGCACGGTTCGGGCTTCTGAGCTGGCCGTCCGGCGGCGCGGAATTTAAATCTTTGCGTTCCATATGGGCTTGGCTCATCGGCTTGACCCGGCGTTTGCCAGCAAAATACCGTCGACGAAGCAGCCAGGGGTTCCCGGCCGCGGCCCCATGGGTCCGGGCGGGTCGTAACTTGCTGTGCGCCAAGGTGTTACGCCGACGTAATCCAGCGCCACACGGGGCGGATATCGGAACATCCCCCGCTAACTCCTAACGAGGGACGAGACCGATGCAAGACATCGAACAGCTCGGCAATCCACCTCGAGGCGACGGCTCGCAGGCGCGCAAGGACAGGGTGCGATCGATCATCCGCCACGACCTGCCTTCGTCGTTGGTGGTTTTCCTGGTCGCACTCCCGTTGTCCCTGGGCATAGCGATCGCTTCCAACGCCCCGGTGCTCGCCGGCCTGATCGCCGCGATCGTCGGGGGTATCGTGGTCGGCGCCATCGGCGGGTCGCCGCTGCAGGTCAGCGGCCCCGCCGCCGGGCTGACCGTCGTCGTCGCCGACCTGGTCTCCGACTTCGGTTGGGGCGTAACGTGTTTGATCACCGTAGCCGCGGGCGGGCTGCAGGTGCTGTTGGGACTCAGCCGCGTCGCGCGAGCGGCCCTGGCGATCTCACCAGTGGTCGTGCACGCCATGCTGGCGGGCATCGGCATCACGATCGCGCTGCAGCAAGCCCACGTGTTGCTGGGCGGAAAGTCCAAAAGCACGGCCTGGCACAACCTCATCGGGCTGCCGGGTCAGATCGTCGGCGCGCATCGTCCCGGGGTCATCCTCGGCGTGCTGGTGATCGTCATCCTCGTCGCGTGGCGGTGGGTTCCGGCCAAGGTGCGCCGCGTCCCGGGCCCGTTGGTAGCCATCGTGACCGTGACCGTGGTGTCGGTCGTCTTCCCGTTCCACGTGCGCCGGATCGACCTCGACGGGTCGCCGCTGGACGCGCTGCAGCTGCCCGACCTTCCGCACGGCAACTGGGGCGCTGTCGCGATCGGAGTGATCACCGTCGCGCTCATCGCCAGCGTCGAGAGCCTGCTGTCGGCGGTGTCTGTCGACCGGATGCACAACGGGCCGCGCACCGACTTCAACCGGGAGTTGGTGGGACAGGGCGCCGCCAACATCGTCTCGGGCGCCGTCGGCGGGCTGCCGGTCACCGGGGTGATCGTCCGCAGCTCAACCAACGTCAACGCGGGCGCCAGGTCCCGGGCCTCGGCCCTCCTGCACGGCGTGTGGATCCTGCTGTTCACCGTTCCGTTCGCGGAGCTGGTCGAAGAGATCCCCACCGCCGCACTGGCCGGGCTGCTCATCGTCATCGGCCTTCAGTTGCTCAAGCCGGCCCACATCGAAACCGCGATGAAGCACGGCGACCTCGCCGTGTACGTCGTGACCTCGGTCAGCGTCGTCTTCCTGAACCTGTTGCACGGTGTGATGATCGGCCTGGCGCTGGCCATCGCGTTGACCGGTTGGCGGGTCATCCGCGCCAGGGTCGAGGCCCAGCCGGTCGACGACGAATGGCAGGTGGTGATCGAGGGTGCGGCGTGCACGTTCCTGGCGCTCCCGCGGCTGACGCGGGTGCTGGCGTCGATCCCCAGCGGAAGCGTTGTCACCGTGGAGGTTTCGGTGCACTACCTGGATCACGCGGCGCATCAGGCCGTCAGCGACTGGCAACGCCAGCACGAGGCGAACGGCGGCGCGGTCCGGATCCGGGGCAGGCTGGAGACGGGTCACGCCGTTCGCAGGGATGCAAGCGAGCTGATCGAACGCGAAAGGCCCGAGGCCGCCGCCTGATTGGGCACCGGGCTAGTCCCACCCCGAGAGTCCGAAGGTTTCGCTCGGCGCCCGACCGCTGAGTCTCTGGACGATCCATTGGTTCATCGGCACGCCCTGCTCGATGGCTTCCAGCGCGAGGCGGGCATGCAGCTGCGGTGAGGTTCTGACGAGGATTCTCCCGCTGTAGCGCCGTTCGGAAAGCGGTTCGGGAGGCGTCTCTCCGGATTCTCGCATGGCTTCCACGTGCTCCTTGACGGCCTCCTCGACGGCGGCCACGGCCTGGGGCGCCGTCGGCGCTTCGCGCCTCATATAGGGCAATTCAATACATACGCCCAGGTATTCGTTGTAGTCGGGCAACCACTGCGCGCGGTAGGTGTAGCGGTCCACGCGGGACTTGATAGCAGGGGCGATAGCAATTCCGGGAGTCACTCATCCCCAGCGGAGGCGGGGACGGCGGGCGGGTGGCCCGGGCGGGCGGCGCTCCGGCGGGGCGCGGCTCTCCAGACCATGTGACTCACTCAGAATTTGATAGCGCGGGTGATATCAAAAAATCGGCGACCCACACATGCTGCGGAGAGCGGTCGCAGCTAGCCGCGCGCCATCGCCTCCAGCCGGCGGATGCGGTCTTCGATCGGCGGGTGCGTCGAGAACAGCGACCCGATTCGCTCGCCCGCGCGGAACGGGTTGGCGATCATCAAGTGCGCCTGGCTGGCCAGCTGCGGCTCCGGGGGCAGCGGGGCCATCTGCACCCCGCCGGAGATCTTGCGCAGCGCCGACGCCAGGGCCAACGGGTCCCCGGTCAGCACGGCGCCGGATTCGTCCGCCTGGTACTCGCGCGACCGGGACACCGCCAGCCGCACCACGGTCGCGGCGATCGGGCCCAGCAGCGAGACCAGCAGTAGCGCAAAGGGATTCTCGCCGTCGCGGTTGCCGCCGAACATGCCGGCCCACATGGCCATGTTGGCCAGGGCGGTGATGATCGACGCCATCGCGCCGGCGATGCAGGAAATCAGGATGTCGCGGTTGTAGACGTGGGAAAGCTCGTGACCCAGCACCGCGCGCAACTCACGCTCATTGAGGATGCCCAGGATGCCGGTCGTGCAGCAGACGGCGGCGTTGCGGGGGTTGCGGCCCGTCGCGAAGGCGTTGGGGGCGTTGGTGTCGCTGATGTAGACCCGGGGCATCGGCTGGTGCGCGGCGGTCGCCAGCTCGCGCACGATCCGGTACATCACCGGCGCCTGCAGTTCGGACACCGGTTGTGCGTGCATGGCCCGCAGCGCGAGCTTGTCGCTGTTGTAGTACGTGTAGATGTTCATCCCGACGGCGAACAGCACCGCCAGGAACATGGCCGTCCTGCCGAACAGCGATCCGACAAACACGATCAACGCGGACATACCGACCAACAGGGCGAAGGTCTTCAGCCTGTTGGCATGGGGATGCCAGGTCATCGGTGTCCTCCTCGGAGCACTCAGGAATTGACTACTACAGCCAATTGAACGCCCGAGATGGGTCGTAGGGTTCCGCGACGCGTCAGCCGTGCCGGCTGATGGTGTAGTCGACCAGCGTTTGCAACGCGCGCCGACCGGCCACGTCGGGCAAAAGGACCAGCTCGTCGCGGGCCTGCCCCGCATATTCGGCCAGCGTCTGCTTGGCCTTCGCCATGCCCGGGGACGCCCGCAGCAGGGCGAGGGCCTCGGCCACCGCGTCGTCGTCGCCGATCGGACCCGCCAGCAGCTCCCGCAACCGCGCCGCGTCGGGGCCGGGTTCGCGCAGGGCGTAGAGCATCGGCAGGGTGTGCACGCCTTCGCGCACGTCGGTGCCGGGCAGCTTGCCCGACTCGTGCGAGTCGCTGTCGATGTCGATGATGTCGTCGGAGATCTGGAAGGCGGTGCCCACGATGCCGCCGAGCCGGCTCAGCCGCTCGACCTGCTCGGCGTCGGCGCCCGAGAACATGGCGCCGAACCGGCCCGCCGCGGCGATCAGGCAGGCGGTCTTCTCGTACACCACCTTCAGGTAGTGCTGGATGGGGTCTGCGCCTTCGGCCGCGCCGGTCAGGCCACGCGTCTCGCGCATCTGGCCCGTCACCAGCTGGGCGAACGTCTCGGCGATCAGCCGTACCGCGTCCGGCCCCAGTAGGGAGACCAGCCGCGACGCCGTGGCGAACAGGTAGTCCCCGGCCAGGATCGCGACGTTGTTCCCCCAGCGGACGTTCGCGGTGGGCGCGCCGCGGCGCACCTCCGCCTCGTCCATCACGTCGTCGTGGTAGAGCGTCGCCAGGTGCACCAGCTCGATGACCGCGCCCGCGATGGTCACATCGTGCGCGTCGGGGTTCGGCCCGATCTGGGCGGACAGCACCGTGAAAAGCGGCCGGAATCGCTTGCCGCCGGCCTTGAACAGGTGCGTCAGGGAGTCGGTCATCACCTCGTCTGCGCTGCGCAGCTCCGTGTCCATCAGCTGCTCGATCCGCCCGACGCCGTCGCGCACGGCCGCGGCGAACGCGGCGTCACCGAAGTCCACGCCCGCCACCACCGTCGCCGGAGTACTCACCCGACCAACATACTGGTGAGCGTGGAGACCAAAGCCGACCTGGTGGTCGTCGGCGCCGGACCGGCCGGTTCGGCGGCCGCCGCATGGGCAGCGCGGGCCGGCAACGACGTGCTGGTCGTCGACTCCGCCAGCTTTCCGCGCGACAAGGCGTGCGGTGACGGGCTGACACCGCGCGCCGTCGCCGAGTGCGAGCGCCTCGGGCTGGGCGAGTGGCTGGACACCCGCATCCGCCATCGGGGCCTGCGGATGAGCGGGTTCGGTGGCGAGTTGGAAGTCGCCTGGCCGGGCCCGTCGTTCCCCGCGACCGGCAGCGCGGTGGCCCGGCTCGAGTTGGACGACCGCATCCGCAAGGTCGCCGAGGATTCCGGCGCGCGAATGATGCTGGGAACGAAAGCCGTTGCGGTTCAACATGACTCGTCGAGGCGCGTGGTGTCGCTGACGTTGGCCGACGGCACGGAGGTGGGCTGCGGGCGGTTGATCGTGGCCGACGGGGCGCGGTCTTCGCTGGGACGCAAGCTGGGCCGGCGCTGGCATCAGGAGACGGTGTACGGCGTCGCGGCCCGCGGGTATCTGGCCACCGCGCGCGCCGACGACCCATGGTTGACGTCGCATCTGGAGCTGCGCGGACCCCACGGCTCCAAGGACAAAGTGCTGCCCGGCTACGGCTGGATCTTCCCGCTGGGCAACGGCGAGGTGAACATCGGCGTCGGGGCGCTGTCGACGTCGAAACGGCCGGCCGATCTGGCGCTGCGACCGCTGATCGACTACTACACCGACCTGCGCCGCGACGAGTGGGGGTTCGACGGGCCACCGCGGGCCGTGTCTTCGGCCCTGCTGCCGATGGGCGGCGCCGTGTCCGGGGTGGCCGGACCCAACTGGATGCTGATCGGCGACGCCGCCGCCTGCGTCAACCCGCTGAACGGCGAGGGCATCGACTACGGCATGGAGACCGGCCGGCTGGCCGCCGAGCTGCTGGAGTGCTGTGGCCTGTCTCAGGACCTGTCGCCGGTGTGGCCGTCGCTGCTGCAGCAGCACTACGGCCGGGGGTTCTCGGTGGCGCGCCGGCTGGCCCTGTTGCTGACCTTCCAGCGGTTCCTGCCCGCGACCGGGCCGATCGCGATGCGCTCCCCCAGGCTGATGACGATCGCGGTGCGGGTGATGGCCAACCTGGTCACCGACGACGACGCCGACTGGGTGGCGCGGGCCTGGCGGGGGGCCGGACGGCTGTCCCGGCTGCTCGATCGCCGGGTGCCGTTCAGCTGAGCGCCTTTGACGTGCGCAAAAGGCCAACGGGGCTGGTAGCGGCCGCCGGCAATTTTCCGCACGGTTCAGGCGCGCGGTGTATAGTCCGGCTAATGAAGGGAACGAAGCTGGCTACTATCGGCGGCCTGGCCGCCACCGCCATCGCGCTGGCCGCGCCGGCGCTGGCCTCGCCGCCGCCGTCCAACGACTACGACGCCCCGTTCAAGAACACGGTCAACGGCTTCGGCATCTACCAGCCGCAGGACCAGTTGGCGTGGCTGGGCAAGATCACCTGCGACCGGATCGGCCGGGGCGTGGACGGCGACCCGTACAAGTCGGCCAACTTCATCCAGCGCAACCTGCCGCGGGGCACCACCCAGGGCCAGGCGTTCCAGTTCCTCGGCGCCGCGGTCGATCACTACTGCCCCGACCAGGTCGGCTTCGTGCAGCGCGCCGGTACTCACTAGGTCGTTCTCAACGCAGGGGCTTATAGCCCGCGTGTAGGGCGACGATGCCGCCGGTCAGGTTGCGCCACCGCACCGCCGCCCACCCCGCCCGGGATATGTCGCGCGCCAGGCTCGCCTGGTCGGGCCACGCCCTGATCGACTCGGCGAGGTAGATGTAGGCGTCGGGATTGCTGGACACCGCGCGCGCCACCCGGGGCAGCGCCCGCATCAAGTACTCCTTGTAGATGTTGGCGAACAGCGCGTTGGTGGGCGTGGAGAATTCGCACACCACCAAGCGGCCGCCCGGCCGCGTGACACGCGCCATCTCGCGGAGCCCCGCCTGCGGGTCGACGACGTTGCGCAAGCCGAAACTTATTGTCACAGCATCGAATACGTCGTCACCGAACGGCAGCCGGGTGGCATCGGCAGCCACTTTCGGCACGTGGCGGGACGCACCCGCCGCGAGCATGCCGACCGAGAAATCGGCCGCCACACACCAGGCCCCCGACTTCTGCAGCTCGACGGTGGATACCGCTGTGCCCGCGGCCAGATCCAACACCTTCTGACCCGGCCCGATCGCCAGCGCCGACCGGGTGGCCTTCCGCCAGTACCGGTCCTGACCCAGCGACAGCACGGTGTTGGTCACGTCATAGCGGCGGGCGACGCCGTCGAACATCGACGCGACGTCCCGGGGGTCCTTGTCCAGCGCCGCGCGACTCATGATGGAGACGCTACCTCTCGGGGAATTACGTGGCGCCATCGGCGTTGCAACACGGCGTGACTCAAAAAGTTTGGTTTATCACCGGTACATCGCGGGGCTTCGGACGGGCGTGGGCGATCGCGGCGCTGGAGCGCGGCGACAAGGTGGCCGCCACGGCGCGCAACACGGCTTCACTGGACGACCTGGCCGAGAAGTACGGCGACGCGCTGCTGCCGATCCGGTTGGACGTCACGGATCGAGACGCCGACTTCGCGGCGGTCAAGCAAGCATACGACCACTTCGGTCGCCTGGACATCGTGGTGAACAACGCCGGCTACGGGCAGTTCGGGTTCATCGAGGAGCTCTCTGAGCGGGACGCACGCGATCAGATCGAGACGAATGTGTTTGGGGCGCTGTGGATTACCCAGGCGGCACTGCCGTACCTGCGCGAGCAGCGCAGCGGGCACATCGTTCAGGTGTCCTCGATCGGGGGCATCACCGCGTTCCCCCTGGTCGGCATGTACCACGCGTCCAAGTGGGCGCTGGAAGGCTTTTCGCAGGCGCTGGCCCAGGAGGTCACCCCGTTCGGCGTGCATGTCACGTTGATCGAACCGGGCGGTTTCGACACCGACTGGGCCGGAGATTCGGCCAGGCACGCCGACCCGCTGCCGGCGTACGACGACGTGCGCGCGGCCGTCCAGGCGGAACGCAGCAAGCGGTGGGCCAGCCCGGGCAACCCGGAGGCCTCCGCCGTCGCGCTGCTCAAGGTCGTCGACGCCGAAAATCCGCCGCTGCGAGTGTTTTTCGGCGCTTCGCCCCTGGCGACCGCGAAGGCCGACTACGAGAACCGACTGCGCACCTGGCAGGAATGGCAGCCCGTCGCCGAACTGGCGCAGGGCTGAGGCGTCAGCTCACTGGCCTTGCGCGTACCGCTTGGCGAACACCCGCCGCCGGGCGAACGGCGACAGCACCGCCTCGTAGTGGCCGAGCAGCTCGTCACAGATCACCGGCCAACTACGGCCGAGCACGCTGCGCCGGGCGGCCAATGCGTAACGCTGCCGTTCGTCGATCAAATGGGTGACGGCCGCAGGCAACTTCGTCTCGAACTCGTCGACGCCCAGTAATAAACCGGTGCGCCACGGCGTGACGAGGTCGCGTGGGCCGCCGGCGTCGGGGGCGATCACCGGCAACCCCGACGCCAGCGCTTCCTGCACGACTTGGCAAAACGTCTCGTGCTCGCCGGGATGCACGAAGACGTCCATGCTGGCGTACGCCGCGGCGAGTTCGTCACCGTACAAAGCTCCGGTGAAAACCGCTGTGGGCATGGCCTTTTGCAGCTTGGCGCGGTCGACACCGTCACCGACGATGACGAGTTGTAGCCCGTCCCGCGCCGCCAGCGGGATCAGCCGCTCGACGTGCTTCTCGGGCGCGAGCCGGCCCACGAAGCCGACGATCGGCTTGCCTTGTGGCGACCATCGCCGCCTGAGCTCCTCGTCACGCGCCGACGGGGCGAACCGCAGCACATCCACGCCGCGCGCCCAGTGGTGAACCCGCGGGAAGCGGTGCGCCACAAGCGATTCCATTGTCACGCTGGACGGTGCCAGCGTGCGGTCGGCGAGACTGTGCAGATGGCGGAACCAGGCCCACGCGGCGCGCGATGTCATGGGGATGCCATAGCTGGCCGCGAAACCCGGCACGTCGGTTTGATACACGGCGACCGTCGGCACGCCCAGCCACCGGGCCGCCTTCACCCCGCCGTAGCCCAACAACGCCGGCGAGGCCAAATGCACGACGTGCGGATCGAATCCGCGCAGCACCTTCACCATCCGCGGCATCGGCACACCGAGCGGCAACGTGGTCACCTTCGGGAACATCCGCGACGGAACCCGGTGCACGCGGATGCCGTCGTAAATCCGGTCGGCCGGGACCGCACCGGGCGGGGTGTCCGGGGCAATGACGAGGGCTTCGTGACCCGTCCGGCGCAGGTGCTCGAGAACCCGGATCACCGAGTTGCTGACACCGTTGACTTCCGGCAGGAACGATTCGGCGACGATGGCAACGCGCACAACACCACGGTGTCAGCACCGACTTTCGACAAGGTTGCCTACGGGCATACGTCGTGCGAAATCTGCTGGTCGGACACCTCCGAGCGCCGATCCAGCAGCTTGTCCAGCAGCGCCAGCCCGATCAGCAGGAGCGTCGCCACCAGCCAGCCCACCACCGCGATGGAGCCCGCCGGGATGATCGCCAGCCCCGCGTTGCGGTGCTGCACGCGAACCAGATTGGGGTCGTTCTTGTTGTACTCGACGTAGATGCGCATGCCCGTCGCCAGATGCGACGGATACAGCACGCCGAGTTCCGGGCGATACGTGACCCGCTCCGGTGTGACGAATTCGATGGTGGAGCGCCGCGGACCGGCGCTGAGCACCTCGGCCTGCGCCACCCCCATGTTGTGTTGAATCGCAAGGTCGTTACGCCAGGCCCCGGCGACCAGCAGGATCGACTGCAGGGTGACCAGGGCGGCCACGATGAGCACCGCGGTGCGGGCCCAGCGCAACGCAATCCTGGGCCGGGTGCTCGGCGGTTGGTCGCTGCGGCCATGAATCAGTATGTGCAGCAATCTTTTCGGGTAGTTCACCGAGCCCTCACAGGGCCGCCTTGATCGCGGCGTGGAGCTGGCGCAGCGACGAGCGGTCGGCCTTGACCTCCAGCACCTGCATGCCGGCGGCGGGCTCGTCGAGGGCCGCGCTGAGCTGGTCGACCTCGATCTGCCGGCTCTCGACGTGATAGGCGCGGCACAACGCCCCCACGTCGACGTCGTGCGGAGTTCCGAAGATCCGCGACGACACGTCGGAGAACCGCGGATCGCCCTGCTCGAGCAGTTCGAAGATGCCGCCGCCGTTGTCGTTGGAGACCACGATGGTCAACCGGCGCGGCGTGGGCTCGGTGGGGCCGATCAGCAGCCCGGAGCTGTCGTGGACGAACGTCATGTCGCCGATCAGCGCGACGGTGCGCCCCTCGTGGGCCAACGCGGCCCCGATCGCGGTCGAGACGGTGCCGTCGATGCCGGCGACGCCGCGGTTGGAGCGCACCCGGATGCCGTGGCTGTCCAGGCCGACCAGCGCCGCGTCCCGGACCGGGTTGGAGGCCCCCAGCACCAGCTGGTCACCGGGCCGCAGCGCGTCGGCCACGGCCGCCGCAACGTGCAGGCCCGTGGTGAGCGGGTGCGCCTCGAGCTGGCCGCGCACCGCGTCGATCGCATGCCTGTTGACCTCCGCGCAGCGCCTCAGCCAGGCCGGATTCGGGGTGCCGGTGGTGACCGCCCGGGTGCCGGTGGCCTGTGAGTTGCCCGACACGTCCGGCCAGCGCGGCCCGGTGGTCAGCGCGTACACCGGGACCTTGGGGTCGGCCAGCAGCGCCGACACCGGCCGGTGCAAGGTGGGGCGGCCGAGCATGATCACCTGCTTGGGGCGCAGCAGCGGCAGGGCCAGGGGATGCAGCGGGTTGGCCGGCGCCGGGGCCGTCGGCTCGGCGACGGTCGGCAGCTCCGCGAGGTTGGGCTGGGCGCCCGCGCCGTGGCCGGCGATGACGACCGTGTCGGGCGTCAGGTCGATGTCCAGCGGCTGGTCGAACGTGACGGGCGGCGTGTAGGTCCACGGCCGCCCGCCGGGTCGTCCCTGGGGGATGGCGGTGCCGTGCGGCTCGGGATCGGGCACCAGCGGTTCGCGCAGCGGGATGTCGAACTGCACGGGGCCGGCGTTGGCGGTGCGAGATCCCGTGGCCGCCGCCAGCACCCGGCAGGTGGCCGATCGCCAGGTGGCGTTGAGGGCGTCCAGCCGTTCGGGCGCATCCTCGGCCAGGCCGAGGCTGATGGCGGCGCGGACCTGGGTGCCGAAGTAGCCCAGCTGCTCCATGGTCTGGTTGGCCCCGGTGCCCAGCATTTCGTAGGGCCGGTTGGCCGACAGCACGATCAGCGGCACCCGCGCGTAGTTGGCTTCCACGACGGCCGGGCCGAGGTTGGCCACGGCGGTGCCCGACGTCATCGCGACACACACCGGGGCGCCGGCGGCGATCGCCAGCCCGATGGCCAGGTAGCCGGCGGTGCGCTCGTCGATGCGGACGTGCAGCCGGATCCGCCCGGACCGGTCGGCGTCGGCCAGCGCGAACGCCAGCGGCGCGTTTCGCGACCCGGGGCACAGCACCACGTCGCGGACGCCGCCGCGGATCAGCTCGTCAACGACGACGCGGGCCTGTGTCGTCGAGGGGTTCACTCATACAGAGTGTCACAGCCCGCCCGACTAGTTGCTGGCGAAGAACTTCAGCGCCGCCTCGTTGACGGCGTCCGGGCGCTCGAAGAACCCCAGGTGGCCGGCGTCGGCGATCTGCACGTAACGGCCGTTGGGCAGCGCGTCGGCGACCTCTCGGCCCAGGTAGGGCGGCGTCAACACGTCGTCGGAGAAGCCGATCACCAGCACCGGCGTCGCGATGCTGCGGTAGGCCGGCAACCGGTTGGTGTACGGGGCGATGTCCAGCTGACACCGCATCCCCGGGGTGGACTTGACCGGCCACATGGAGAACATCGCGATCCAGTCCGCGACCGCGACGTCGTCGTTGAGCGTCTTGTGCGAAAAGTTTTCCAGCAGGCGGATTTTCGCCTCGTACGAGCTCGGCACCTGGACACCGGCGTCGGCCAGCTCGGCCTCGGCGTCGCGGAAGAACTCACGGGTCTTGTCCATGCGGCCGCGGGTACCCATCAACACCGCGGAGCTGACGAGTTCGGGCCGGGCGAGCATGAGCTCCTGGGCGATGAACGCGCCCATCGACATCCCCACGATGCGGGCCGGGGCGGCGTCGAGCCCTTCGATCAGCGCCGCCGTGTCGGCGACCATGGTCTGCGTGGTGAACCCCTGGGCGTTCTCGGTGGCGCCGATCCCGCGGTTGTCGAAGGTGATGGCGCGATATCCGGCCGCCAGGAACGCGGGGACCTGATACGGGTGCCACGTCCGACCGGCACCGCCGTGGCCGCTGATGAACACCACGGGCTCGCCGGAGCCGCGGTCGTCGTAAGCCAGGTTGATCACTCCGACGACGGTACAAGCAGTGCGTGGCAGGTCTTGACCCGGTCGATCCACCACTGCCGCCGCTGCGCGGGCGCGGCCAGGGCGCGCAGCCGCGCCGGATCGGGCGTGACCGGGCCCACCGGCAGGGCGCCGTCGACGGGCGGGGCGACGTCGGCCACGTCTTCGGTGAACAGCCCACCGGTGCCCAGGCCGCACGCGTGGTCCAACACCGGCAGGGCCGCCGCGGCGGCCAGCCCGGCGGCGATCCCCACCGCCGAGTCGATCGCGCTGGAGACCACGACCGGGATGTCGATCTGCGTGGCGATCGCCAGCATGGCCGAAATGCCGCCCAGCGGAGCGACTTTCAGCACGGCGATGTCGGCGGCTCGGGCGCGGACCACGGCCAGCGGGTCGTCGGCCTTGCGGATGCTTTCGTCGGCGGCGATCGGCACGTTTGGCATGTCCGGCCGGCGGCGCAGGGCCGCGAGCTCGTCGACGGTCGCGCACGGCTGTTCGAGGTATTCCAGCGGCCCGTCGGCGGTCAGGGCGGCCGCCGCCCGCACCGCCTGCTCCACGCTCCAGCCGCCGTTGGCGTCCACCCGCACGGTCGGCACGAGTCGGCGCACGGCGTTGACCCGGTCGACGTCGTCGGCCAGCGTCTGGCCGGGTTCGGCCACCTTCACCTTGGCCGTGCGGACGCCCGGGAACCGGGCCAGCACCTCGCCCACCCGGGCGGCCTCGACGGCCGGCACGGTGGCGTTGATCGGGATGCGGTCGCGCCGCGGCGGCGGCGGGCGGCGGTAGGCGGCCTCGATGGCCGACGCCAGCCAGTGCGCGGCCTCGGGCGGGCCGTATTCCAGGAAGGCCCCGAATTCCCCCCAGCCCGCGGGCCCCTCGATGAGGGCGACCTCCCGGGTGGTGATGCCGCGGAACCGCACCCGCATCGGCAGCGCGACCACGTGCAGGCGGTCGAGCAGGTCCTGGGTGGACGGAATCACTCGCCGTAAACCCGGCGGCCCGCCAGATACGTCGCACGCACCTCGAGGTCGGCGATCTGCTCGGGCGGCACCGTCCGCGGGTCGGCGGACAGCACCACCAGGTCGGCGTATTTGCCCACCTCCAGCGAGCCGGTCACGTCATCGGCGAACAATTGCCAGGCCGCGTCGATGGTCTGCGCGCGGATGGCCTGCTCGACCGTCAACCGCTCCTCGGGTGCCAGCACCCGGCCGCTGGGCGCCGTGCGGGTCACGGCGACGCTGATGTTGCGCAGGGGCTCCTCGGGCGTGACCGGGGGGTCGTTGTGCAGGGAGATGCGCATGCCGGTGGCCACCGCGGAACCCGCCGGCATCCAACGGGATCCGCGCTCGGGACCGAACAGCCCGTCGACCAGGATGTCGCCCCAGTAGTGGATCTGGTCGACGAAGATGCTGCAGGTGACCCCTAGGTCGGCTGCGCGCTGCAGCTGTTCGGGCCGGATGGCGCCGACATGCTCGAGCCGCAGCCGGTGGTCGTCACGCGGATGGCGCTTCAGCGCCTCCTCGTAGACATCGAGAATCGTGTCAACGCCGGCATCGCCCTGCACGTGGCAGGCCATCTGCCAGCCCAGCGGGTAATAGGCACCGACGATCGCGGCCAGCTGCTCGCGGGTGTAGTTGGCGTGTCCACAGGAGCCGGCGGCGCCGATGGTGCGGGTCGCGGCGGTCTCCAGGTACGGGAAGGACAGCGCGATGTTGCCGATCCACGGTGAGCCGTCCACCCAGATCTTGATGCCGACCTGGCGCAGCATGTCATCGCCCTCACCCGGTTTGGCGCCGGTGGACATCTGCGGGTTCGATACTTCGTAGGTGCGCAGCCGCACCGTCAACTCCGCGCGCAGCTGCTCGAGCAACGGCCCAAACGCCGGATCGAACGCCATATCCGAGCAGGTGGTCAGCCCGGCGCGGTTGAGCCGGGCGCACTCGTCGCGCAACATGGCCGGATAGCTGCCGGGCTCGATGGCCGCGCCCAGCAGCGGGAACACCGCACCGATTTCCTCCGCGCTGCCGTCCAGTTCACCGTCGGCGCCGTGGCCGTAGCGGGCGCCCTTGGGATCGGGCGTGTCGCGGGTCAGACCGGCGCGCCGTGCGGCGAGCGAGTTGAAATAAGCTTTGTGCCCCGAGTTGTGCACGATCACCAACGGGCCGTCCGGCGCGATCTCGTCGAGCCACGCCAGCGTCGGCTGCGGAAGGCCGGGCTGCAGCAGCGGATCCCAACCGCTCAGATACGCGCCGGCCTCGCCCCGCTTGGCGACCTCGCTCCGGACGGCGGCGACGACGTCGTCGGCGTCGGCCACCGTCACCGGCCGGATATCGACGATCCGGTCCGACAACGCCAGGGCCTCCATCAGCGGATGACCATGCGCCTCAACGAATCCCGGCATGACGCAGCCGTCGCCGACGTCGACTGTCTCGGTGTCGGGGCCGATGTATGCCTCGACGTCCGACCGGCTCCCGACGGCGACGATGCGGCCGTCGGCGACGGCGAGCGCCTCGGCCGTGGGGCGTTTGTCGTCGACGGTGAGAACGGTTCCAGTGATGACGACATCTGCGGCAGCCATGTGCAGGGATGCTAGTGCTCCGGGGTGCCATGGAGGGTCTGGCTGACCGGAATTGCAACACGTTCTAGTCTGGCCACATGAGTGACGAGCTGCTGCGCCATCCCATTCATTCCGGACACCTGACCGTCGGTGCGCTCAAGCGCAACAAGAACAAGCCGGTGCTGCACCTCGGCGACACCACCCTGACCGGTGGTCAGCTCGCCGAGCGAATCAGCCAGTACATTCAGGCGTTCGAGGCGCTCGGTGCGGGCACCGGCGCGACCGTCGGGCTGCTGTCGCTGAACCGGCCCGAGGTGCTGATGATCATCGGCGCCGGCCAAACCCAGGGTTACCGGCGCGTGGCCCTGCACCCCCTGGGTTCCCTGGACGACCACGCCTACGTTCTGGGCGACGCCGGCGTGACGTCGCTGATCATCGACCCCAACCCGATGTTCGTCGAGCGGGCGCTGGGCCTGCTGGAGAAGGTGCCCGGCCTCAAGCAGGTCCTGACCATCGGCCCGGTCCCCGAGGCGCTCGGCGATTCCGCGGTGGACCTGGTGGCCGAGGCCGCGAAGTATCCACCGCAGCCGTTGGTGGCGGCCGACCTTCCGCCCGATCACATCGGCGGGATGGCCTACACCGGCGGTACCACCGGCAAGCCCAAGGGCGTGCTCGGCACCGCGCAGTCGATCACCACGATGACCACGATCCAGCTCGCCGAGTGGGAGTGGCCGGAGAACCCGCGCTTCCTGATGTGCACCCCGCTGTCGCACGCCGGGGCGGCGTTCTTCGTGCCGACGATCATCAAGGGCGGCGAGCTGGTGGTGCTGACCAAGTTCGATCCGGCCGAGGTGCTGCGGGTGATCGAGGAGCAGAAGATCACCGCGACCATGCTGGTGCCGTCGATGATCTACGCGCTGATGGACCACCCCGATTCGCACACCCGTGACCTGTCCTCGCTCGAGACGGTCTACTACGGCGCCTCGGCGATGAACCCGGTGCGGCTGGCCGAGGCCATCCGCCGCTTCGGGCCGATCTTCGCCCAGTACTACGGGCAATCCGAAGCCCCGATGGTGATCTCGTATCTGGCCAAGAAGGACCACGACGAGAAGCGGCTCACCTCCTGCGGGCGGCCCACCCTGTTCGCGCGCACGGCGCTGCTGGACGCCGACGGCAACCCCGTGCCGCAGGGCGAGGTCGGCGAGATCTGCGTGTCCGGGCCGCTGCTTTCCGGCGGGTACTGGAACTTGCCGGAGGAAACGGCCAAGACGTTCAAAGACGGGTGGCTGCACACCGGCGACATGGCCCGCGAGGACGAGGACGGCTTCTGGTTCATCGTCGACCGGGTGAAGGACATGATCGTCACCGGCGGGTTCAACGTGTTCCCGCGCGAGGTCGAGGACGTCGTCGCCGAGCACCCGGCCGTCGCGCAGGTGTGCGTGATCGGCACGCCCGACGAGAAGTGGGGCGAGGCCGTCACCGCGGTGATCGTGCTGCGGCCCGACCATCCCTCCGACGAGGAGTCGGTGGCGCGGGTGACCATCGAGATCCAGTCCGCGGTCAAGGAGCGCAAGGGTTCGGTGCAGTCGCCCAAGCAGGTGATCGTCGTCGAGTCGGTGCCGGTGACCGCGCTGGGCAAGCCCGACAAGAAGGCCGTGCGCGCGCGGTTCTGGGAGGGCGCCGACCGCGCCGTCGGCTAGGTTTTCCCCGCCAGCGTGACGCTGCAGTCACGTTCGCGACCCGGCGTGACTGTGCCGTCACACTCGAGGGGCGGCCACCCCGGCGACCAGCAGGTCGAGCATGCGGCCGGTCTGCTCCGGCGAACCGCTGGCCAGGAAGATGCCGATCAGGCTGGACACCACGTCGTCGGCCCGCACGTCGCCACGCAGGCTGCCGTCGTCGGCGCCGGCCCGCAACAGCAGGTCGACGGCGCCGACGATGCTGTCCCGGGTCTGGCTGGGCTGCATGGCGCCGGACGCGAAGATCGCCTGCAGCGACTCGGCCATGCCACGCTTCGCGGCCACGAAGGCCGCGTAGCGGTCCATCCACTTGCGCAGCGCGGTCTTGGGTGGGTGCCGCCCGAGCAGCCGTTCGGCCGCCGCGGCCACGTCGGCGAGTTCGGCGCGGTAGATGGCCTCGACGAGCGCCTCCCGGTTCGGGAAATGACGGTAGAGCGTGCCGATCCCGACGCCGGCCTCGCGTGCAATCGACTCCAGCGACACCGGCCGGCCTTGCGATAACGCCGCCGTCGCCACCTCGAGCAGCCGCTCGCGGTTCCGGCGCGCGTCCGATCGGATCCCGGCCAAAGCGGAGGTTCCTCCGTTTCTGCTACGCTCAGGTAAGCGGAGGACCCTCCGCATCTTCTTTTCCAGTCTGGCACGAGGGAGCACCATGACGGACAACCCACAACCCGGCGGTGTCGGCACCATCGGCCCGTCGACCGTCGCACGCGTCGGTTACGGCGCGATGCAGCTGTTCGAGGCGACCTCCACCGACGACGCGGCCGTGGTGCTGCGCCGCGCGGTCGAACTCGGCGTCAACCACATCGACACCGCGTCGTTCTACGGCCCCGGCGAGGTGAACCGCCGGATTCGCGCCGCACTGGCCCCCTACCCCGACGACCTCGTCATCGTCAGCAAGGTCGGCGCGCGATACACCGGCGAAGAGCCGATACCCCTGGCCGCCGCCCAGAAGCCGGCGGAGCTGCGCGCCGCAGTCGAGGACGACCTGCGCCAGCTCGGCCTGGACCGCGTTCCGGTGGTCAACCTGCGTCGCATGGACCTCGGGCCCGGCGTGGCCGCCGACGGCGACCAGGCCGTCGACCTCGACGACCAGCTCGCCGAGATGATCGCGCTGCGCGACGAGGGCAAGATCGGCGGCATCGGCATCAGCGCCGTGCCGCTCGACGTGGTGCGCCGGGCGTTGCCGGCCGGCATCACCTGCGTGCAGAACGCCTACAGCGTGCTCGACCGTTCGCAGGAAGACACGCTGCAGCTGTGCGCGGCCGAGGGCATCGCGTGGGTGCCCTACTTCCCGCTGGGATCGTCGTTCCCGGGCTTTCCGAAGGTCGCCGACCACCCGGTGGTGGCCGAGATCGCCGGCGAGCTCGGCGTCACGGGCGCCCAGGTCGGCCTGGCCTGGCTGCTGTCCCACGCGCCGAACACGCTGCTGATTCCGGGCACGCGATCCGTCGCACACCTGCAGGAGAATCTCGGCGCCGGAGACGTCACCCTGGGCGCCGACGCCCTGGAAAGGCTGGACGCCGTCGGCACAACCGAGCCCCAGCCCCACGGGGTCGAGCCGTTCCAGAGGTAACGTCGCTGCCTATGGGAAGCGGCAAACCGGTCAAGCCGCCGTGGTGGCTGAAGCCGGCCAACAAGGTGTTCATCCAGATGTCGCGGCTGGGACTGAGTTTCGGCGGCGAAAGCCCCGTCGTGCTGACCGTGAGCGGCCGCAGGTCCGGCGCACCGCGCTCGACCCCGGTGACCCCCATGACGGTCGACGGGCAGCAGTACGTCGTCGCCGGGTTCCCGGGCGCCGACTGGGTGGCCAATGTGCGGGCCGCGCGTGAGGCGACGATCGCGCGCGGCCGTCACCTCCAGAAGGTGCGGATGACCGAGCTCTCCGCCGACGACGCCCGGCCGATCCTGCGCGCCTTCCCGACCGAGGTGCCCACGGGCGTCGGCTTCATGAAGCGGGCCGGACTCGTCACGGAGGGCCGGCCCGAGGAGTTCGAGGCCTTGGCCGGCCGCTGCGCCGTCTTCCGCCTGGACCCGGCATAGGAGTTCAACCACCTTGACTGACAATCCCTTTGACGCGCGGTCCTGGCGGCCCGTGGCCGGGTTCGACGACCTGACCGACATCACCTATCACCGCCACGTCAGCGACGCGACCGTGCGGGTGGCGTTCGACCGGCCCGAGGTGCGCAACGCGTTTCGGCCGCACACCGTCGACGAGCTGTACCGGGTGCTCGACCACGCGCGGATGTCGCCCGACGTGGGCGTCGTCCTGCTGACCGGCAACGGCCCCTCCCCCAAGGACGGCGGCTGGGCGTTCTGCTCCGGCGGCGATCAGCGCATCCGCGGCCGCAGCGGCTACCAATACGCGAGCGGAGACACCGCGGACACCGTCGACCCCGCCCGCGCCGGGCGGCTGCACATCCTCGAGGTGCAGCGACTGATCCGGTTCATGCCCAAGGTGGTCATCTGCCTGGTCAACGGCTGGGCGGCCGGGGGCGGGCACAGCCTGCACGTGGTCTGCGACCTCACGCTGGCCAGCCGCGAGCACGCCCGGTTCAAGCAGACCGACGCCGACGTCGGCAGCTTCGACGGCGGCTACGGGAGCGCGTATCTGGCGCGCCAGGTGGGCCAGAAGTTCGCCCGCGAGATCTTCTTCCTGGGCCGCGCGTACACCGCCGAGCAGATGCACCACATGGGCGCGGTCAACGCGGTCATCGACCACGCCGACCTGGAGAAGGCGGCGATCGAGTGGGCATCCGAGATCAACGCCAAATCCCCTCAGGCACAGCGGATGCTGAAGTTTGCCTTCAACCTCCTCGACGACGGGCTGGTCGGCCAGCAGCTGTTCGCCGGCGAGGCCACCCGGCTGGCGTACATGACCGACGAGGCCGTCGAGGGCCGCGACGCCTTCCTGGAGAAGCGGCCGCCGGACTGGAGCCGGTTCCCGCGCTACTTCTAGCGTTCACAGCCCCGAGATCACCGACCACCAACACCAGGTCGTCAGGATGGACAGCGGCACCCCGACACCGATCAACAAGGCGACGAGCTCGGGCTCGAGATCGTGCTCCATGGCGATGATGCTGGCGCCGAGCATCGGGGGCATCCCCATCTCCAGCATCGCCACCTTGGCGACGGGATCGTGCGCTTGCCCGAGGGCGCAATACATGGCCACCAAAGCCAGCGGAGCCACCAGCAGCCGATAACCCAGGCCGACGCTCAGTGGTGCGAGACGGCCGGTGATGTGGTCCAGCCGCAGGGCATAGCCCACCGCCGCCATCGCCAGCGGCGTCAGCGTGAGCGCCAGCGCGTCGATCACCTGGGTCACCCACGTCGGGCGATCGACATGATTGGTGGCGAAAGCGGCGAGGATGGCCAGGAAAGGCGGGAAGGTCACGATCCTCTTCACCACGTCACGCCAGTCGAGCCTGCTGGCGCCCGCGATCGACGCGACGGCGATACCCAGGGTGGAAACCGCCAGATAGGACCCGCACAAGTCGATCACCATGCCCAGAGCCATCCACTGCTCACCGGCGTACGCGGCGATCAGCGGGAGCCCCACGAACGAGGTGTTGCACCAGCCCCCGGCGAGCAGCAGAGCGCCGGTGCGTCGCCGCGACCATCCAAATGCACGGCTCAGGGGAACGATGACCACGACGGCAAGGGCGACATCGAGCCACGGCGTTGCGGCGGCGAACCACCAGTCGTCGCTGACGCGCAGGTTGTGAACACTGTGGAAGGCCGCGGCCGGCAGCGCGATGTTGATCACCCAGCCGCCCAGGACGCTGCCGGCGTTGTCCGGTAGCCGTCCCGAGAGCCGCAACAGGAAACCGAGGATCAGACAGACCAGGACCAGTGCGATCTCCCGCATGCAGCCCGCTTCCTCCGGCGGCCCGGGCCGCATGCCGACAAGAAGTAACCGACGGTCGGGGATCGTATTGAAGGGGCGATCGCCAAGCACGGCGGGGTAAGCCGCGCGCCACGCCCCTAGACTGCCCACCCGTGAGTAAAAGCCCGCTGCGCCGTTTCACCGATCAGCTCGTCCTGGCCACCATGCGACCGCCGATGGCGCCGCAGGTGCTGGTCAACCGGCCCGCCATGAAGCCGGTCGAGCTCGAGGGCAAGCGCATCCTGCTCACCGGGGCGTCGTCGGGCATCGGTGAGGCGGGCGCCGAACTGCTGGCCCGCGCGGGGGCGACGGTGGTCGCCGTCGCCCGACGGCAGGAACTGCTCGACGCGCTCGCGGACCGGATCACCGCGGCGGGCGGCACCGCGCTGTCCATGCCGTGCGACGTCTCCGACATGGACGCGGTCGACGCGCTGGTCGCCGACGTCGAAAAGCGGCTCGGCGGAGTGGACATCCTGATCAACAACGCCGGCCGGTCGATCCGCAGACCGCTGGCCGAATCGCTGGAGCGCTGGCACGACGTGGAGCGGACCATGGTGCTCAACTACTACGCGCCGCTGCGGCTGATCCGCGGGCTGGCGCCCGGCATGCTCGAGCGCGGGGACGGCCACATCATCAACGTCTCCACCTGGGGGGTGCTGTCCGAGGCCTCGCCGCTGTTCGCCGTCTACAACGCGTCGAAGGCCGCGCTGTCGATGGTGAGCCGCGTCGTCGAGACCGAGTGGGGCGGTAGGGGTGTGCATTCGACGACGCTGTACTACCCGCTGGTGGCCACCCCGATGATCGCGCCGACCAAGGCCTACGAGGGCATGCCGGCGCTGACGTCGGAAGAGGCCGCCGAATGGATGCTGACCGCCGCGCGCACCCGGCCGGTGCGGATCGCGCCGCGGATGGCGATCGCCGCCAAGGCCATCGACACCTTCGGCCCCCGGCTGGTCAACACGCTCATGCAGCGGCAGCGGATCCAGCCGAATCGCGCAGAGGGCGACTAGATCCCACCGCGACGTGATAGACACGACGTCATGGAGATCCTGGCCAGCCGGATGCTGTTCCGGCCGGCGGATTATCAGCAGTCGCTGTCGTTTTACCGGGACCAGATCGGCCTCGCGATAGCCCGTGAATACCCCGGAGGCACAGTATTTTTCGCCGGCCAGTCGTTGCTGGAGCTCGCCGGCTACGGCTCACCGGACCACTCCCGCGGCCCCTTCCCGGGCGCGCTGTGGCTCCAGGTCCGCGACATCGAGGCGACCCAGACCGAGCTTCGCGGCCGGGGTGTGGAGATCGCCCGCGAAGCGCGCCAAGAACCCTGGGGCCTCTACGAAATGCACGTGACGGATCCCGACGGCATCACGCTGATCTTCATCCAGATCCCACCGAACCACCCGCTGCGCCGCGACACCCGAGGTGAACGGCAGGGAAATTCCGGTTAACTGAGAGGTAACATCTGGCGACGACTCAAAATACACCCGTATTTCGCCTTCCCCAGCATTCGACAATGGAATCCCCCTACCACCAGAATCAGGCGCTGTGAACATCCAGTTGTTCCTCTTGATCATTGTCGTAATCACGGCACTGGCTTTCGATTTCACCAACGGCTTCCACGACACCGGCAACGCGATGGCGACGTCGATCGCCAGCGGCGCGCTCAAGCCCAAGGCGGCGGTCGCACTGTCCGCGGTGCTGAATCTCGTCGGCGCATTCATGTCCACCGCCGTCGCCGCCACCATCGCCAAGGGCCTGATCGACGGGCACATCGTGACGCTGGAGCTGGTGTTCGCCGGCCTGGTCGGCGGCATCGTGTGGAACCTGCTGACCTGGCTCCTCGGTATCCCGTCCAGCTCGTCGCACGCCCTGATCGGCGGCATCGTCGGCGCCACCATCGCGGCGGTCGGCGCGCACGGGGTGATCTGGAAGGGCGTGGTGTCCAAGGCCATCATCCCCGCCGTCGTGTCGGCGATCCTGGCCATCGTCGTCGGGGCGGTCGCGACCTGGCTGGTCTACCGGATCACTCGCGGGATCCCGACGAAGCGCACCGAGGCCGGCTTCCGCTACGGCCAGTGGGGCTCGGCGTCGCTGGTCTCGCTGGCGCACGGCACCAACGACGCCCAGAAGACGATGGGCATCATCTTCCTGGCGCTGATGTCCTACGGCTCGGTCAGCAAGACCGCGTCGATGCCGCCGCTGTGGGTGATCGTCGGCTGCGCGGTGTCGATGGCGCTGGGCACCTACCTGGGCGGCTGGCGGATCATCCGCACCCTGGGCAAGGGGCTGGTCGAGATCCAGTCGCCCCAGGGCATGGCGGCCGAGTCCTCCTCGGCCGCGGTGATCTTGCTCTCCGCCCACTTCGGTTACGCCCTGTCGACCACCCAGGTGTGCACGGGCTCGGTGCTCGGCAGCGGCCTCGGCAAGCCCGGCGGCGAGGTCCGCTGGGGCGTCGCCGGCCGGATGGGCGTCGCCTGGCTGGTGACGCTCCCGCTGGCCGGGTTGGTCGGCGCGGTCACCTACTGGATCGTGCACCTGATCGGCGGCTACCCCGGCGCCATCGTCGGCTTCGGACTGCTGATCGCGGTCTCGGCCACCATCTACGTCCGGTCGCGCAAGGTCAAGGTCGACCACAACAACGTCAACGCCGAATGGCAGGGCGACCTCACCGCCGGACTCGAAGGGGCCGAAGACAAGCACCACCCCGCGGACGGCGGGCCTCCGGCCGGCGCCACGTCTCGCCGGTACGACTCCGATGACCCCACGATGAAGGCGAACGCTTGATGAGTCACTTCGGCGACTGGTTCAACTACCAGGCATCCCTGAAGATCCTGCTCTTCTCCATGCTGGCCGGAGCCGCCCTGCCGGGGCTGTTCGCCCTGGGGCTCCGGTTCCACGCGGTGGGCGCCGGGCAGGTCACCACCGACGGCAATGGCAGCCCGGCACAGAAGAACCCGGCGCTGCTGGCGCTCGCCTGGCTCATCTACGCGGTCGTGCTGGTGGCGATCACCTTCGCCCTGCTCTACATCTCGCGGGACTTCATCGCCCACCACACCGGCACGGCGTTCCTCGGAGCCAAACCCAAGTAGCATCGACGGATGCCCACCGCGTTACCGCGCCGGACACCGGGGGGAGCTGTACCAGCGTGAACGGATTTCTCAACTCGATCGTCTCGTGGCTACGCGCGGGATACCCGGAAGGCGTCCCACCCACGGACACCTTCCCGGTGCTCGCGCTGCTGACCCGCCGGCTGTCCCATGACGAGGTCAAAGAGGTGGCCTGCGAGCTGATCCGGCGCGGCGAGTTCGACGACGTGGACATCGGGGTGCTGATCACCCAGATCACCGACGAGCTGCCGACACCCGATGACGTCGAGCGGGTGCGGGTCAGGTTGGCGGCCCAGGGCTGGCCGTTCGACGACGCGGAGCAGGCCGAGGACCCCGCATAGCCGTACTGCGCGCCCTCACCGTCCCGCCGGGCTCGGCCGTCTCGACGCTGTTACCCGCCCTGGAACGGGTGCTGGACGGCCGCGACGCCGCACTGGTCGCCCTCGACCCCGCCTCGGATGCGCTGCGGGGGGCCCTGCGGGTCGGCGAAGACATCGACGACGACGTGGCCCTGGTGGTGACGACGTCGGGGACCACGGGTGCGCCCAAGGGGGCCCTGCTCACCGCGGCCGCGCTGACGGCCAGCGCGACGGCCACCCATGACCGCCTCGGCGGGCCGGGCAGTTGGCTGCTGGCCTTGCCGCCGCATCACATCGCCGGGCTGCAGGTGTTGGTGCGCAGCGCCCTCGCCGGCTCGACGCCCGTGGAGCTGGACGTCTCGGCAGGCTTCGACGTCGCCCAACTGCCCGCCGCGACAAGGCGATTGGGATCCGGCAGGAGCTATACGTCGCTGGTTGCCACGCAGCTGGCCAAGGCGCTGACCGACCCGGCGGCCGCGGCCGCCCTCGCCGAACTGGACGCGGTCCTGCTCGGCGGCGGACCGGCCCCGCAAGGCGTGCTCAACGCCGCGGCGGCGGCCGGCGTCGCCGTCGTCCGCACCTACGGCATGAGCGAGACCGCCGGCGGCTGCGTGTACGACGGCGTGCCGCTGGACGGCGTCCGGGTCCGGGTGGCCGACGACGGGCGCATCGCCCTGGGCGGCGCGACCCTGGCGAAGGGCTACCGCAACCCGGTGCACCCCGACCCGTTCGCCGAGCCGGGCTGGTTCCGCACCGACGACCTCGGCGCCCTCGACGCGGCGGGCGTGCTGACCGTGCTGGGCCGCGCCGACGACGCGATCAGCACGGGCGGGTTGACCGTGCTGCCGCAACTGGTCGAGGCCGCGCTGGGCAGCCACCCCGCCGTCGGGGACTGCGCGGTTTTCGGCCTCGCCGACGGCCGGCTCGGCCAGCGGGTGGTAGCCGCGGTCGTGGTAGCCGCGGGCCGCCCGGCGCCGACCCTGGACGCGCTGCGCGCTCATGTGGCACGCACCCTGGACGCCACCGCCGCTCCGCGCGAGCTGCACATCGTCGACGCGCTGCCGCGACGCGGCATCGGCAAGGTCGACCGGGTGGCGTTGGTGCGCCGCTTCGCCGGTTCGGCCGATCAATAGGCTGGTCGACCGTGAGGGTGGCACGTCGGGAGGCAGCGGCCGTCGCGGTCGGGGCGGTGCTGGTGGCGGCGGCGTTCGTGTTGCCGCGGCTGCACTGGGGCGTCCGGCCGCGCACCGATGTGGGGCAGGAGCGATTCGGCACGCACACGGGGGCCGCGCCGATCTTCGGCGCCTGGGAGGTCCACGCCAGCTGGGGCACCGGGCCGGCCATCGCCATCGCGGTGGCCGCGGTGGTCTGGGGACCGATTCTGGCGCAACGCCTCTCGTGGCGAATGTTGACGCTCAGCGCGTGGGCCACCGCCTGCGGATGGGCTTTCGCGCTGGCGATGATCGACGGCTGGCAGCGCGGCTTCGCCGGCCGGCTGACCACCCGGGACGAGTACCTGTCCCAGGTGCCCGGCATCACCGACATCCCGGCCGCGCTGCGCACGTTCGCCGGCCGGATCGTCGACTACCAGCCGAACTCGTGGACCACGCACGTCTCCGGGCATCCGCCCGGCGCGCTGCTGACCTTCGTCTGGCTCGACCGGATCGGCCTGCACGGGGGCGCATGGGCCGGGCTGCTGTGCCTGCTGGTCGGGTCCAGCGCGGCGGCCGCGGTGCTGATCGCGGTCCGCGCGCTGGCCGGCGAGCAGACCGCGCGCCGCGCCGCGCCGTTCGTCGCCGTCGCGCCCACGGCGATCTGGGTGGCGGTGTCGGCCGACGGATACTTCGCCGGCATCGCCGCATGGGGCATCGCGCTGTTGGCCCTGGCGGTGCACCGGCCGGTCCGGTTCCCCGCATGGGCGGCCGCCGGCGCGGGCCTGCTGCTGGGCTGGGGCGTGTTCTGCAACTACGGGCTGATGTTGATGGGGCTGCCGGCGGTGGCGGTGCTGGCGTCGGCCGCCGACTGGCGAGCCGCGCTGCGCGCGCTCGGCCCGGCGACGCTGGCCGCCGTGGCGGTGGCGGTGGCCTTCGCGGTCTCGGGGTTCTACTGGTTCGACGGCTACACCCTTGTGCAGCAACGCTATTGGCAGGGCATCGCCAAAGACCGGCCGTTTCAATACTGGAGCTGGGCCAACCTGGCGTCCGTCGTGTGCGCGATCGGGTTGGGCAGCGTCGCCGGCGTCAGCCGGGTGTTCGACTGGGTGGCCATCCGGCGCCGCTCCGGGTTCCACCTGCTGCTGCTGGCCGTGCTGGCCGCCATCGCCTGCGCGGATCTGAGCATGCTCAGCAAGGCCGAGGTCGAGCGGATCTGGCTGCCCTTCACCACCTGGCTCATCGCGGCGCCCGCGCTGCTCCCCGTCCGGTCACACCGGGTGTGGCTGGCGCTCAACGCCGCCGGCGCCGTGCTGCTCAACACCCTGATCGTCACGAACTGGTAGGCGCGGCTACAGGCCGGCCGCGCGGGTGAGCCTGGCGAAACGACTGGCCTGCCCGCACGCCTCGCGCACCGCGGCCACGTCGTCGAGCACGTCGATGTCGGCCAACCGCGGGACGGGCGTGACGTGAATGTCGTTGTCGTGCAATGCTTTCAGGGTGAGCTCCCCGGTGTCGGGCTGGGACATCGGGACGGTGCGCAGGCATTCGGCCATGGCCGGTGCCGCCACGCCCAGCACCCACCAACCGCCGTCGTGGGCCAATCCCAGCACGGCGGGCGCCTCCAGCAGCCGGCGCGCGCAATCGGCCAGCAGCTCGGCAGTCACCTGCGGGGTGTCCATCCCGATCTGCAGCACCGGAAGCCCGTCCGCGGCGTCGGCGTGGGCGTTGGCGAGCCGGTCCGCGAAGTCCTCGCCGCGCTGCGGTATCACGGTGAAGGACCGCAGCCGTCGCCGGATCTCGACCGCGCCGGCCGCGGAGTCCAGGTCGCCGGTCATGGCGACCACCCGGTGGGCCACCGGCGCGGCGGCCACCGCGTCCAGCGTGTCCAGCAGCGCGGCCGCGGCGATCTCGGCGGCGACGGCGTCCCCGACGCTGGCCGCGAGCCTGGTCTTGGCGCGGCCCGGCTCCGGCGCCTTGGCGACCACCAGCAGCGTCACCGGCAGGACGCTCACGAGATGACCTTCCAGAAGTCGAGGATCGCGGTGATGCTCCCCCGCAGCGAGCCGCTGACCTTCGACTTGCCGCCGGTGCGGGGGCCGTAGCTCACGTCGAGTTCGACCACCCGCCAGCCGGCGGCCGCGGCACGCACCAGCAGCTCCAGCGGATAACCCGACCGCCTGTCGGCGACGCCCAGGTTCAGCAGCGCCTCCCGCCGGGCCACCCGCATCGGCGCGATGTCGTGTACCGGCAATCCGTGCCGGGTGCGCAGCCGCCAGCTCATCACCACGGTGCCGACCCGGGCGACCCACGGCCAATGCAGTCCGGCCACCGGCCGGCGGCGCCCGACCACCAGGTCCGCGCCCTGCTCGAGCGCGGCGACCAGCCGCGGCAGGTCGCCGGCATCCATGGAGCCGTCGGCGTCGATCACCGCCACGATCGGTGTGGTCGCGGCCAGCACACCCGCGTGCACCGCCGAGCCGTACCCGGCCCGCGGCTCCGCGACGACCTGGGCGCCGTGCCACCGCGCGACGCCGGCGGTGTCGTCGGTGCTGTTGTTGTCGACCACCAGCGCCCGGTATCCGGCGGGTATGCCGGCCAGCACGCCGGGCAGCGACTCCTCTTCGTTCAGACAGGGCAGCACCACCGTGACGGCGTCGGGCATGGACGCCTCAGAACCCGCGATGGCTGCGCGGCTGCTGTGGGACGAGCGTCTCCTGCGAATGCGTGGGCGGCGCGGTCTCTTGCGTGTGCGGCGGCGGCGAGTAGGTGGTGGTGGGCTGCTCGTGCGTGGTCGGCGGTGGGGAGTACGACGTGGTCGGCGGCGAATAGGACGTCGTCGGCGGGGAGTACGAGGTTGTCGGCGGGGAATACGACGTCGTCGGCGGGCTGATCGACGTGGTCGGCGGGCTGATCGACGTCGTCGGCGGGCTGACCGACGTGGTGGGCGGCGAATACGACGTCGTCGGCGGGCTGATCGACGTCGTCGGGGGCTCGGTCGTCGGCGGCGTGATCGTCGTCGTGGACGGCGGGTTGTCCGGCGGCTGCGGGTAGCCGGGTTGCCAGCCCGGGAACGGAACGATGATCGGAACTGGAACGGGCACAGCGGGATTCGGGTTGGGCACGACGCCCGGGGCGCCGGGCTCCACCGGAGCGGCGGGAGCGGGCGGCGCCACCTGTTGCGGAACGGCGGTGGGCGCCGGGAGGGTGCCGCCCTGGAATCCGGCGTTGGGCTGGTCCACCGGGGGCGGCGGCACCGGCGCCTGCTGCTGTGTCGGCAACAGCGGCATGAACTTGCCCGGAGCGGCGTTCTGGTGTCCGACGACGGGCTGTTGACTCGCGGTGGGACGGACGGCAATGGCGATCGCGGCGGCCAGCGACGCGAACCCGATGACGGCGAAGGCGATCACGGCGTTGCCCACCACCAGGGAGCGCCGGCTCAGGCGCGAGGGAATGGCCTCGGTCTCGTCGAAGTGGTCGTATTCGTCGAATTCGGGGCCGTACTCGTCGCCCGCGAACGGCTCGGCGCCATCCGTCATCGAATAGGCCAGCTGCGGCTCCTCCGCGGACGGCGGCGGCACGACCGTCGTCTCGTCGCCGGTGAGACCGGGCGCCATCGCCGTCTCGTCGCCGGTGAGACCGGGCGCCATCGCCGTCTCGTCCCCGGTGAGCCCCACGGCCGGCGCCATCGCCGTCGCATCGCCACCGGCCGCGGCGGCCATCGCGGCGCCGCGGGCGACCGCGAACGCGGGTTCGTCGGCGACCTGCACCCGCATGGTCGACGCGTCGCGCAGCTGGTCGGCGACCTGGGCGAGCTCGGGCGAAGCGCCCACCAGGTACACCTCGCCCGGGGCATCCGGTCGCGCGCCGAGTTGGGCCATCATCGTGTTGAACGTCGCGGTCACGTCGCCGCCGGCGAGCGGCTCGCTGGCCAGCACGGTCGGGGGTGAATTCTGGTCGTCGGCGGATCCCGGCACCGACAACGTCGCCGTCGCGTCGTCCATCACCAGCGCGGCGCCCGGCCGGCCCGCCGCGCGCATCAGGGCGGCCACGGCCTGCGACTCGGTGAGCACCGCGACGTTGGAAACACCGGAATCTTGCAGCGCTTGCCGCAACTGGCCGGCCCGCGGATCGTCGCTCCAGCACACGCGGGTGCCGACCAGCCGGTGATTCTCGTCCGCCAGGAGCCGATTGGTGCCGACCACCGTCTCGGTCAGCTTTCCGACCGGGTTGTCCTCCAGGTTGACGACGGATTGGTCGATCACGTCGGCGCCCTGCGCGCCCGGCCCGACAAGCGCCAAGCGGGCAACGGGGCCCGTGACCGCGACCCCCAACACGACGTCCATCCCGGTTCTCCTTCGGCTGGTTACCCCACGACCAGCAATGTCCCGGCATCATTACACTTGCGATACCGTTGGCAGTATCCGTTATTCGGGCGACAAGGTTTGCCCATAGCGCAGCGTAACCAGCTTCTCGAACTACAGGACGGTCGCCGCGGAATCCGCCGCGGCGTCCGAACGGAGAATATGTTCGCAAGCGAGCAGTGCGGCCGGCTCGGCAGGGCAATCACCCGCCGTGCCACCGAACCTGCGCCACAACCGACCGTCGTCGAATCCCGGGGGGCATGGTGAGCCAGAGCAGCGACGACACCCCCACCGGCCCCATCGATCCCGCGCAGGCGCAGCGGACCACCCGCATCATCCGGCCGGCCACAGGCGATTTGGCCCCGCCCGGGAATTCGACGCGACGCTGGCACGTCGTCAGCGATCTGACCGCCGTCACGCTGCTGATCGTCGCCCTGTTCCTGCCGTGGAACCTGTACTTCGGCGTCGGGATTCCCGGCAGCAGCCCGGTTCTCTTCGCGGTGCTCGTCGCGGTGACCGCGCTGTCCATCATCGCCGTCGCCGCGGCCGGTTCCTGGCGGTCCTCCGGCGCGCGGTTCAACCCCGCGGCGGCGGGCCGCCTTCGCCTGGGACTCAACATCCCCTATGCGCTGCTCGTGCTGGCGTTCGTGGGATTCGACGCGTTCGAGACCGTCAAGTTCGGCGGCACGGTCAACGTGCCGGGCGGCGTCGGGCCGGGCGCGTGGGCCGGCATCGCCGGCTCCCTGCTGAGCGCGCAGGCGGCGGCCACCGGCGTCCGCTCCGGACCGGTCCCCGAGGGCGACGAGTACACCGGCTGGCTGAGGTCGGCCCGCGTGATCGGCTACGCGTCGATGGTGTTGGCGGTGCTCAGTTTTGGCTTCAACCTGTATTGGCGGGTGCGCTACGCGCTGCAGAACGTCGGCGGCGCAGCCGCGTTCGGCAAGCAGAACGTCGCGGTCATCGTGACGGCGCTGGTGTACGGGGTGGTGGCGTTGGTCGCCGTGCTTGTCGCCGCCAGGTGGTTGCTGCGCGGCACCCGGGCCGCCCGGCTGGCCACCGTCGCGCTCGGCGCGTCGACACTGGTCGCCGGGATCTTGGTGTGGCTCCTGCCCGCGGGGCGAAACCTCGACGCATTCCACGGCATCGCGCAGAACACCTCGACCGCCGGCGTCGGGTTCGAGGGCTATGTGGCATGGGCGGCCGCCGCGGCGATCTTCGCACCCGGGACGCTGTTCGGTCACCGGAATACCGCCGGGGCCGAGGAGGGCGCTTGGCGGGTGGCGGCCCGAAACGGCTTGCTGCTCATCGCCATATGGGCCGTGGGTTCGATGGCCATGCGGCTGACGGATCTCTTCGTCTCCGTGAGCCTGAATTACCCCTTCTCCCGCTACGACAGCGTGGTGCTGGCGGCCTTCGACCTGGCCACCGCCGTCCTGGCGATCTGGCTGCGCGTCAACCTGGGCAAGGCCGCCCGCTCCGCGCGGCTGATCTCGGCGCTGTGCGGGCTGGTCGTCACCCTGAGCGTCGCCCGCGTCGTCGTGGGGGTGGAGCTGGCGCCGCGGTTCGCGGATTCACCCAATTCGCCTGCGCAGCACCCGGTCTACGGCAACAACCTTGCCCAGCAGATCACCAGCACGTTCGACGTCACGCTGTGCGGCCTGGCCCTGTGCATCCTGGGCGCCGCCGTGGTCACCGGACAGCTGCGCGGCCGTCGCCTGCGCCGCCGCCGCGCCGTCCCAGGGCCCGCCGTGCCGGCGCCCGGCGCTCCCGCCGCGCCCCGGGCGCGAGTCGCGGTGGGCCATGCGGCCGCGCCGTCGGCGGCGGCGACCACGCGGATCGCCACCGGCCCGCGGATTTTCCGGGGCGACGACTCCGCGACGCGCCAGATACCCGTGCAGCGGCCCAAGATCTACCGGCCGCCGCAGGGGTAGGACGCTCAGCGCAGCGGGGCGAACGCGAATTCGCGCAGCCCCTCGGCTGGGCCGATGGCCGCGCGGAAACCCAACACCCGTTCCGCCCGCGACGGGTCGGCGACGATGTGGCGCACGTCGCCGCTGCGGTACTGCCCGGTGATCACCGGCGCGGGCGCACCGCCCCGCGCATCGCAGAGCGCGCCGGCCACCTGCAGGATCGACACCGGCCGCCCCGAACAGACGTTGACCGCGGTGAAGCCGTCCGTGTGCTGGGTGGCCGCGAGGTTGGCGGCCGCCACGTCGTCGACGTGGATGAAGTCCCGCATCTGGCCTCCATCCTCGAAAACCCTTGGCGGATAACCCTTTTCAAGAGATGACCGGAAGATCGCCGCCACCCCGGAATAGGGGGTGTCCCGCGGCATCCCGGGTCCGTACACGTTGTGATAGCGCAACGCCACCACCGAGCCGCCTGTCGCCTCCGACCACGCCAGCGCGTAATGCTCCTGCGCGGTCTTGCTGGCCGCGTACAGGCTGCGCGGCCGCAGCGCGGCGTCCTCGTCGACCAGGCGCCACTCGAGTTCCTCGCCCCCGACCGGGCAGCGGTGTTCGAAGAGGCCGGCGTCGAGGTCGGCGCGCCGCCGCGGCAGCGGATCGACGAGACCGTGCCGCCCGCAGTGGTACCGACCCTGGCCGTAAACCACCATCGACGACGCCAGCACCAGGCGCCGCACCCCGGCGGCGAACATCTGCGCGAGCAGCACCGTGGTGCCGTAGTCGTTGTGACCGCCGTAGGCGGGTGCGTCCGCGGCGTCCACACCGGCCCCCACCATCGCCGCCTGATGACACACCAGGTCCACCCCGTCCAGCAGCGGCGCCAGGGCGTCGGCGTCGCGGACGTCGACGCGGTGACATCCCTCCGGCAGCACCGGATTCGGGCCGTGCGCGGCCGGCAGCAGCGCGTCGACGCCCACCACCTCGTGCCCCGCGGCTCGCAGCGCCGCGTCCACCCGCGAGCCGATGAAGCCGGCCGCACCGGTCAGCAACACTCTCATGGCAACTCGAGGGGCAGCGTGACGCCGGTGTGCGGCAGGCAGTGTGCGCAGTCGCGGTCGCCGGCGACACGGCCGATCGCCTGGCGCACCAGCCCTTTGAACGGACCGATGTTCTTCTCGAATTCGGCGAACACCTCGACGGTCGTCACACCCTCGCCGGCCGCCACACCGGCGTCTAGGTCGGTGACCAAAGCGATTGTCGCGTAGCACATTTCGAGCTCCCGGGCGAGCACCGCCTCGGGATACCCGGTCATGTTGACCAGCGAAAACCCGGCAGAGGCGAACCATTGGCTTTCCGCGCGTGTGGAGAACCGCGGGCCCTGGATCACCACCATGGTGCCGCCGTCGACCACCCCGGGCAGGCCGGTGACGGTTTCGCGCAGGGTCGGACAGTACGGGTCGGCGAAGTCGACGTGCACGCCGCCGGAGTCGAAGTAGGTGTCGGGGCGGCCGCTGGTGCGATCCACCAGCTGGTCGGGCACCACGATGGCGCCGGGACCGTTCTCGGGCTTGAGGCTGCCGACGGCGCACGGGGCGAAGATCCGCCGCACCCCGAGCTTGCGCAACGCCCACATGTTGGCCCGGTAGGGCACCGTGTGCGCCGAGAACTGGTGGGTGGCGCCGTGCCGGGGCAGGAAGGCGACCTGGTGTCCCGCCACGGCGCCGATCGTCACCGGGGCGCTGGGCGGGCCGTACGGGGTGTCGACGTCGACGGCGCGGGTGTCGGATTCGAAGAAGGTGTAGAAGCCGCTGCCGCCGATGACTCCGAGCATCCGCCCATTGTGGTGCATGGCCCGTGTCCGATCGCGGGTGCGGGGGCGCGGCCGGCTCCTGGCAGGATGCGTGCGTGGCCAGTTTCGGGCAGTGGATCTCGGGTGCGCGTCCGCGGACGCTGCCCAACGCGGTGGCGCCGGTTGTCGCGGGCACCGGCGCGGCGGCGTGGCTGGGATCCGCGGTGTGGTGGAAGGCGCTGCTGGCGCTGGCGGTGGCGCTCGCGCTGACCATCGGGGTGAACTACGCCAACGACTACTCCGACGGCATTCGGGGCACCGACGACGACCGGGCCGGCCCGGTGCGCCTGGTGGGTTCGCGGCTGGCCACCCCGCGGTCGGTGCTGGCGGCCGCGGTCGCCAGCCTGGTGATCGGGGCGGCCGCCGGCGTGGCGCTCGCGCTCGTCAGCGCGCCATGGCTGATCGCGGTGGGCGCGGTGTGTATCGCCGGCGCGTGGCTGTACACGGGCGGCTCGAAACCGTACGGCTACGCCGGTTTCGGCGAGGTCGCGGTGTTCGTGTTCTTCGGCCTGGTGGCCGTGCTCGGCACGGAGTACACGCAGGCGTTGCGGGTGGACTGGGTGGGGCTGGCGCTGGCGGTGGCGATCGGGGCGTTGTCGTCGTCGGTGCTGGTGGCCAACAACCTGCGCGACATTCCCACCGACGGGCGGTCGGGGAAGATCACCCTGGCGGTGCGCCTGGGCGACGCCCGCACCCGCGTCTTGTATCAGGCGCTGCTGGCGACCGCCGGGGTGCTGACCCTGGCGTTGATGGCGGCCACCCCGTGGTGCGCGGTGGGGTTGGTGGCCACGCCGCTGGCCCTGCGCGCGGTGCGTCCCGTGCGGTCGGGGCGCGGCGGCCCGGAGTTGATTCCGGTGCTGCGTGATACCGGCCTGGCGATGGTCGTCTGGGCGATCGCGGTGGCCGCGGCGCTGGCGCTGGCCCGCTGATCGAGCGTGCGCCCGCGGCGGGGTTTATCGGCGTGTCGCCGCCGCGGATGCACACTCGAGTGCGAGAGCGCCGCCGCATCCGATAACAATGTAGGACCGGCGTCGGGACGATGGCCGTTGTAGCGAGCACCGATCGGGGACAGCATGAAGCAGATCGCCGCGACCAGTGGGCCGACGAACGTCGGGTTGCTCAGCGTCGGGGCCTACCGCCCCGCGCGCGTGGTCACGAACGACGAGATATGCGAGAACATCGACTCCTCCGATGAGTGGATCTTCTCCAGGACCGGGATCAAGACGCGCCGATTCGCCGCCCGGGAGGAATCCGCCGCCTCGATGGCCACCGAGGCCGGGCGAGAGGCCATTGCCAAGGCCGGGCTGACGCCGCCGGACGTCGACTGCGTCATCGTCGCGACCAGCACGCATTTTCTGCAGACCCCGGCCTGCGCGCCGGCGGTCGCGGCGGCGCTGGGCGCCACCGGCGTGCCCGCGTTCGACGTCTCGGCGGGGTGCGCGGGCTTCGGTTACGCGCTCGGCGTGGCCGCGGACATGGTCCGCGGTGGGACGGCCGGCAAGGTGCTGGTCCTCGGTTCGGAGAAGTTGTCGCCCACGGTGGACATGCAGGACCGCACCAACTGCTTCATCTTCGCCGACGGCGCGGCGGGCGTGGTGGTCGGCGAGACGCCCGATCAGGGCATCGGCCCGACCGTCTGGGGCAGTGACGGCGAACAGGCCCTGGCCATACGCCAGGACATCGACTGGATCGACTACATGGACAGCCCCACGGGCCCCCGCCCGTTCCTGCGGCTGGAAGGCAGCGCAGTGTTCCGCTGGGCGGCATTCGAGATGGGCAAGGTCGGCCGGCAGGCCATGGACGCCGCGGGCGTCAGTCCCGACGAGATCGACGTGTTCGTGCCGCACCAGGCCAACAGCCGGATCAACGAGGTCCTGGCGAAGAGCCTGGAGTTGCGGCCGGACGCCGTCGTCGCCAACGACATCGAGCACACCGGGAACACCTCGGCCGCGTCCATTCCCCTGGCGATGGCCGAAATCCTGGCCACCGGGGCCGCCAAGCCGGGCGACCTGGCGCTGCTGATCGGGTACGGCGCCGGCCTCAGCTACGCCGCACAGGTCGTGCGGATGCCCGACTTCTGATCGGTCTCACCCGTCATCGCTCCCCTCGTCGGGCGGCACGTCGCCGTGCAACCGGGCCCGTAGCTGTTCGCGCTCCCGGCGCCGGCGGTCGCCGGCGATCGCCAGCGACGCGGTGGCGCGCCGGCGCAGCGGACCGAACAGCCAGATGCCCACGGGCATCGCGATGATCAGGGCGAACAACGCGGCGACCGCGATCGGGAACTCGCGGACGCCCATCAGGCGCGCCGCGCCGTAGATCGCGGCGGCGAGCGCCACCGCCAGCAGCAGTCGCGCGGCCGCGTAGAGCGAAACGTCGACGACCGCCCGATGGCGGGTGCCCTGCGCGCCGCCTTGGTCCGCGCGGTCCCCAGTGCTGTTGTCGCTAGCTCCTTCTGGCACAGGGAGAGCCTACGACGCGGGTATATTCGTCAAAGGAGGTGTTGAGTGCTCTACCTGCTGCTCGTCCTGGTTCTGGGGACGCTGATCTACGTTGGCTGGCGTACGGCACGGTCGCAAATCAACCGGCCCAAGACGCGCGTTATCGGGCCCGACGACGATCCAGAGTTTTTGCGGCGGTTGGGCCACGGGGACAACAACCCCCGTTAAGGCTCGCTCTATGCGACCCCGGGGTTGCGCTGGTCGCCCGGGAATCCGTCGGCGACGATGGCCGCCAGCTCGGTGAGCGCCTCGCGGGTCGGCCGCTTCAGCCGGTCCAAGTCGATCTCGGCGCCCTCTTCGAGGTGCGGGTCGAACGGCACCACCTGGACCGCGCGGCAGCGGCGGGAGAAGTGGTCGACCACCTTGTTCATGTCGACCTTGCCCGTCCGTGACCGGACCCCGTTGATGACCGCGATCGAGTTGCGGACCATCTCCTCGTGGCCATGCGCGTCCAGCCAGTCCAGCGTCGCCGACGCGCTGCGCGCGCCGTCGATGGACCCGGAGCTGACGACGACGAGCACGTCGGCCTTGTCCAGCACCGAGGACATCACCGAATGCAGCAGCCCGGGCCCGCAGTCGGTGAGGACCAAACCGTAGAAGCGCTCCAGGACGTCCAGGACCCGGGTGTAGTCGTCGGCGCCGAACGCCTCCGAGATGGCCGGGTCGGTGTCCGAGGCCAGCACTTCCAGCCCGCTGGGGCCCTTGGAGGTGTAGCGGCGGACATCGCTGTAGCGCTCGATGCTCCCGGCGTCGTGCAGCAGCTGACGCACCGTCGCCGCCGTCTCCAGCGGGATCTTCTGGCTCAGGGTGCCGCGGTCGGGGTTGGCGTCGACCGCGATCACCCGGTCACCGCGGATGGAGGCGAAGGTCGCGCCTATGGTCGCGGCGATGGTCGTCTTGCCGACGCCGCCCTTCAGCGACACCAGCGCGATCCGGTAGCAACCACGCAACGGCCGGTTCACCTGCGCCACCAGGTTGTTGTAGCGGGCGGCCCGGGGGCTCTCCCCCAGGTTGATCAGGTGGCCGGACAGGTCGTAGAGCAGCCGGCGCCAGCCCGCCGACGGTGGCGGCTTGACCGGCCGTAGCAACATACCGGTGGACAGCTCCGGGTACGGCGTGTGCGGCAGCGGCTCGGGCCGCGGCGGGACCTGCATGGGCGCCACTTCGGACGGGCCGGTGTAGTAGGCGCCGTACGCCGTCGGGTCGACCCGAGGGATACCGGTCACCGGGGTCGAATCCCACGGCGGCATCCCGGCGGGCCTGGCCATGGTCGGCGGCGCCGCCTCGCGCCGCTCGGGGCCGGGAACCCGCCGCTCGGTGCGGAACCCGGCGAAGGCGCGGGTCGGCGCTTCGCCGGCGTCGGCCGGCGCCTCGTCGGCGGTTGGTGCGGGTGACGGCGGATCGGACGGCCCCTGCGGAGCCAGTTGCGTGGTCGGTTGATCGGGCGCCCCCACGCCCGTCGACGGCTGGTCTGACACGTGCACTCCCCCTTGTCGGTGTTACCCGGGTCGGTCGCTGGCGGTCACCCCACGCCCGCATACGAATGCAGGCCCACGGTGACCAGGTTAACGAAGAACAGATTGAAGACCATGGCCACGAACCCGGCGACGTTGATCCAGGCCGCCTTCCTGTCCCGCCATCCCGCCGTCGACCTGGCGTGCAGGTAGGCGGCGTAGATCACCCATGCGACGAAGGACACGGTCTCCTTGGGATCCCAGCCCCAGTACCGGCCCCAGGCCTCCTCCGCCCAGATGGCGCCGAAGATGACCCCGAAGCCGAACACCGGGAAGGCGAAGATCGTGGTCCGGTAGGCGACGCGGTCCAGCGTCTGCGCGTCGGGGAACCGCCGCAGCATCCGGGCCAGGGCGCCGTCGGAGTCCTCGTCGCCCAGGCGTGAGGTGCGCAGCAGGAACAGGATGCTGGCGATGCCGGCGACCATGAACACCCCGGAACCCAGGCTGACCACCGACACGTGGATGGGCAGCCAATAGGACTGCAGCGCGGGCATCACCGGGGCGGCGTTGGTGTAGAGCCAGCGTCCGGAGACCGTCAGCAGGATCAGGACCGGCACCAGCAGGAAAACCCACAGCGGCCGGTACTGCGGGCGGCGCAACACGAAGGCCCCGGCGAGCAGCCCGCACATGCAGGTCAGGTTGATGAACTCGTACATGTTGCCCCACGGCGCCCGCAGGGTCGCCAGGCCGCGCAGCACGATGCAGGCGAACAGCAGCCCGATACCGAGGTAGACGACCGCCAGCCCGGCCCGTCCGACACGCTCGTCCAGCGGCCGCCGGGGTGCATCCGCCACGATGCCGGGGGTGGCGTCATCGGAGGACACCGCGCCGGCCAAAACCCGCTCACGCTGGTCGACGCGGCGGCCGCCGGCATACGCCAGCTCGAAGGCCAACAGCAGCAACGCGATGACCAGCGCCACGACGGCCGACGTGAACGCCCAGTCGGAGTACCGCGCCAAGCCGATGTTGACGTGCACCGTGTTCATTTGACGTCCACCTGAGAACTCCTTCCGGAGGCGGGGGGCTTGAATAACTGCGCCGCGCCGGGCTCGCCCAGACCGTCCAGCACCCGCTCCGTCAACCGCTCGAACTCGTCGCCCCACCCGGAGTTGTCGGTGCGCGCGAGCCCGCCCAATTCGACGTTCACCGTACCGGCCCCCTCGCCACCCGCCTCGGTGAGCCTGACCCACACCCGGCGGCGACGCACCAGCAGCGATACCACCAGCCCGCCCATCATCGTGATGGCGAAGACCAGCACCCAGCTCTGCCCGGGGTCGTGGGAGACCTGCAGGTTGACGAACGGCACCGCGCCGTCGAAGCGGACGACGGTGCCCGCCGCCGGACCCTGGTCGATGCGCACCT
>NZ_LZJM01000326.1:0-40290 GCF_001667665.1 Mycobacterium sp. E342 | reverse complement strand
GACCCGGGGCCTCTATCAATACCGGCCCGAACCGCCGTTCGTGCTGGGAGCGGAGATCGCCGGCGTGGTGCGCTCGGCGCCGGAGGGCGCCCATGTTTCGGCCGGCGACCGGGTCGTTGGGCTGACGATGCTGTCCGGCGGCATGGCCGAGGTCGCCATCCTGCAGCCCGACCGGGTGTTCAAGCTTCCCGACAACGTGAGCTTCGAGGCGGGCGCCGGCCTGCTGTTCAACGACCTCACGGTGTACTTCGCCCTGACGGTGCGCGGACGGCTGGCCCAGGGTGAGACGGTGCTGGTGCACGGTGCCGCGGGCGGCATCGGGACGTCGACGCTGCGGCTGGCGGGGCTGCTCGGGGCGTCGCGCACGATCGCGGTCGTCAGCACCGAAGCCAAGGCCGACGTCGCGAGCGCCGCCGGCGCCACCGATGTGGTGTTGGCCGACGGGTTCAAAGACGCGGTCAAGGAGCTGACCGGCGGGCGCGGCGTGGACATCGTACTCGACCCGGTCGGCGGTGACCGGTTCACCGATTCGCTGCGCTCGCTCGCCCCGGGCGGTCGGCTGCTGGTGGTCGGCTTCACCGGCGGGGACATCCCGACGGTCAAGGTGAACCGGTTGCTGCTCAACAACATTGATGTGGTGGGCGTGGGTTGGGGGGCGTGGACCGCGACGCATCCGAACGCGCTGGCCGAGCAGTGGGCCGGACTCGAGGAGTTGCTCAGCTCGGGCCGGCTGGCCGCCCCCACCCCGGAGGTCTACCCCCTGGAAGAGGCCGCCGCCGCGGTGGCATCCCTGGAGAACCGCACCGCCAAGGGGAAGGTCGTGGTGCGGGTCCGCGACTGACGCGATGGGACCGTTGATCGGCGACCCCCTTGTGCGGGCCGAAAACAAAAAGTAATGTCACTTTCAGTTTTGTCCCAGTCGCCCGAGCCGGGAGTCAGCCATGGAATCCTTCGTCCACCTGCGCAGAGGCATGACACCGCGGCGCCTGCACGCCGATCTCGACGGGCTCAAGGACGACGAGCTGGGCCGGGGCGGATTCACCGGCCGCACCGCGAACCTCTACCGCCGCCACGACCCGACCGCGTACCGGTCGGTCGGCCCGCTGCGCCCCGTCGACGTGCTCGCGGACCAGCTCGAGCCCGGCGACGCCACCGACGCCCGCGGCGGTCCCCTGCTGATGTTCAGCAACGCCGACTGCCGAATCCTGTTGAGCCGCCGCCACGAGCCGATGCCGTTCTACACCCGCCATGTCGACGGCGACCTGCTGTGCTTCGTGCACCGGGGCGCGGGTCTGCTCGAAACCGAGTTCGGCCCGCTGCGCTACTCCGAGGGCGACTGGGTCTACCTGCCGAAGGCGTGCACCTGGCGCCAGGTACCGGATGGCGAGACGACGCTGCTCATGGTCGAGGCGACCGACGAGTTCCGAGTGCCACCGCCCGGGCCGCTGGGCCGCCACTTCCCGTTCGACCCTTCGCAGGCCACCATCCCCGACCCGGTGCCCATCGATGACGACGGACGGGACGAATACGAGGTCCGGCTCGTCCACGAGGGCGGCCCCACAACGCTTTTCTACCAACACAATCCGCTCGACGTCGAGGGCTGGCGCGGCGACAACTTCGCGTTCACCTTCAACATCGCCGACTACAACGTCGTCACGTCCGACAGCGTCCACCTGCCCCCGACGGTGCACCTGTTCATGCAGGCCACCGGGGTCTACGTGATGAACTTCCTGCCGAAGCCGGCCGAAGGTGTCCCGGGCACCGAGCGCACGCCGTGGTATCACCGCAATGTCGACTACGACGAGATCGCCTTCTTCCACGGCGGCTCGCTCTACGGCATCCCGATGCCGCCCGGCCTGATTTCCCATGCGCCGCAAGGCGTTCACCACGGCGCACCGGAGAAGGCGCGGGAACGGGCGCGCCGCAAGTTCGACGACTACTCCCGCGTCGATTGGCAAGTGATCGCCGTCGACACCCGCCGGCGACTGACCCCGTCGGCCGAGGTGCTGGCGCACGACCTAGGACAACACTGACCATGACAACCCGCCACGAATACGAGCGCATTCCCTATCTCGTTGCCTTCCAGAACAATTCCGGCGTCCGCGACGTGTACGGCGGCCTGGCTGAGATCACCGTGCTGGAGAGCTACCTACTCAGGCCGACAGACAGGCCGTCAGACACCGTGCTGGTGTTCATGCACCCGATCGGCGGCGGCGCGTACCTGCCCATGATCAACGCGCTGGCCCGGGCCGGCCACCATGTCATCTACTGCAACAGCCGGTTCCGCGGCACCGACTCCGCGCTATTGATGGAGAAGGTGGTCGAGGACCTCGGCGAGTGCATCAAGGACGCCAAGAAGCGGCTGGGCTATCAGAAGGTGGTGCTGGCGGGGTGGAGTGGCGGCGGCTCGTTGTCGGTGTTCTACCAGCAGCAGGCCCAGCACCCGACCCTCACGTCGAGCCCCTCGGGCGACGGCCCCGACCTCACCGCCCTGGACCTCACCCCCGCCGACGGCATCATGCTGCTGGCGGCGCACATCAGCAGGCACGGCACGCTGACCGAATGGCTGGATGCGTCGATCCTCGACGAATCCGACCCCACCAAGCGTGATCCCGAGCTGGACCTGTACAACCCGGAGAACCCGAACCAGCCGCCCTACACCCAGGAATTCCTGGGCCGGTATCGCAGCGCCCAGGTCGAACGCAACCGGCGCATCACCGCGTGGGTCAAGGGCAAGCTCGCCGAGTTGAAGGCCGCGGGACGTCCGGACGACGAGTTCTGTTTCGTGGTGCACGGCACCATGGCCGACCCGCGGTGGCTGGACCCGACCGTGGATCCCAACGAACGCACCCCGGGGACCTGCTACCTGGGGGATCCTCAGGTGGTGAACATGAGCCCGGTCGGGCTGGCGCGCTTCTCCACGTTGCGCGGCTGGCTCTCGCAATGGAGCTACGACGACGCCCGTGGCGACGGCGTGGCCTGCGGGGCCGACATGGCGATCCCGGCACTGGTGATCGGTAACCTGGCCGACGACGCCTGCACGCCCAGCCACACCCGGCGGCTCTTCGACGCGATCGGCCACCATGACAAGGAGATGCACGAAATCCCCGGCGCCACCCACTATTACGCGGGCCCCGACCAGCGCGACAAGCTGCGCGCGGCGGTCGACATCGTTACCGATTGGCTGGTCCGCCACGACTTCGCGGGGGCGCAGTGACGCCCACCGGGCCGCTGGACGGTATCCGGGTGCTCGAACTCGGCACGTTGATCGCCGGCCCCTTCGCCGGCCGGCTGCTGGGCGACATGGGCGCCGACGTCATCAAGGTGGAACCCCCGGGCGCCCCGGACCCTCTGCGCACCTGGGGCCAGGCCGAAGTCGATGGGGAGCACGTCTTCTGGACGGTGCACGCGCGCAACAAGAGGGCGATCACGCTCGACCTGCGCCGCCCGCGCGGCCGCGAGCTGTTCTGTGACCTCGTCGAGAAGTCCGACATCGTCGTGGAGAACTTCCGCCCCGGCACGCTGGAGAAATGGGACCTCGGTTACGACGTGCTCAGCGACCGCAATCCGGGCATCATCCTGGTTCGGGTGTCCGGCTATGGGCAGACCGGGCCCGACGCCCACAAGGCCGGCTACGCCTCGGTGGCCGAGGCCGCCAGTGGACTGCGGTACCTCAACGGCTTCCCCGGCGGCCCGCCGCCCCGGCTGGCGCTGTCGCTCGGCGACACCCTGGCCGGAATGTTCGGCGCCCAGGGCGCGCTGGCCGCGCTGTACCGCCGCGGCATCACGGGGCGCGGTCAGGTGGTGGACGTCGCGCTGACCGAATCCTGTTTGGCGGTACAGGAATCCACCATCCCGGACTACGACGTGGGCGGCGTGGTGCGCGGACCGTCGGGCACCCGGCTGGAGGGCATCGCGCCGTCCAACATCTACCGCAGCGCCGACGGCTCGTGGGTGGTGATCGCCGCCAACCAGGACACCGTGTTCGCTCGGCTGTGCAAGGCGATGGGCCGCCCCGAGCTGGCCACCGACGACCGGTTCGCCACGCACGTCGCCCGCGGCCGCAACCAGGACGAACTCGACGAGATCATCGGTGCGTGGGCCGCGGAACGCCAGCCCGGCGACATCATCGAAACCCTCAGCGCCGCAGGGGTGATCGCCGGGCCGATCAACACGGTCGCGGAGGTCGTCAACGACCCGCAGCTGCGGGCCCGCGGCATGCTGGTCGAACACTTCGACGAGAGGGTCGGGCGCAACGTTCTTGGGCCGGGCATCGTGCCGGTGCTCTCGGAAACCCCGGGGCGCGTGCGCAGCGCCGGGCCCCCGCGCCCCGGCCAGCACAACGAGGACGTCTACATCGGGCTGCTGGGCAAGACCGCCGACGAGCTCGAGGAGTTACGGGCCGAGGAGGTGCTGTGAACGCCCACGTCGACATCCGCGAGGTGGCGCTGCGCGACGGCCTGCAGATCGAAACGCCGATTCCCTTGTCGGCCAAGCTCGAACTGCTGGCCGCGATCGCCGCGACCGGGGTGCGCGAGGTGGAGGCCACCGCGTTCGTCTCGCCGTCGAAGGTGCCGTCGATGGCCGACGCCGCCGAACTCGCCGCCCACCTGCACGACTACCCCGACATCGAGTTCTCCGCCCTGGTCGCCAGCCCGAACGGAGCCAAGCGGGCCGTCGCGGCGGGGCTGCGCTCGATCGAGTACGTGGTCGCCGCCGACGACACGTTCAGCCAGGCGAACGTCGGGCGGACCAGCGCCGAGGCCACCCAGCAGATCGACGAGATCGTCGCCATCGCGCACGACGGCCCCTCCAGCTTTCCTGTCACCGTCGAGGTGGTGATCGCGACCGCGTGGGACTCACCGTTCGAAGGCCCCACCCCGCCGCAGCGGGTGCTCGACATCGCCGCGGCCGCCCGCGACCGCGGCGTCGACCGCCTCTCTATCGCCGACACGATCGGCACCGCCACCCCCGGACGCGTGAGTTCGCTGATCGCGCAACTGCGTCCGGTGATCGGCGATCTGCCGCTGGGCGGTCACTTCCACAACACCCGCGGCTCCGGGCTGGCCAGCGCCTACGCCGCGGTCACCTCCGGGGTGACCCGGCTGGACGCCTCGGTCGGCGGGCTGGGCGGCTGCCCGTTCGCGCCGGGAGCCACCGGCAACATCGCCACCGAGGACCTGGTGTACCTGCTGCGCGACAGCGGCGTCGACGTCGACGTCGACCTGCAGGCCGTCATCGCCGCGGCCGACGTCGCGAGATCCGTTGTCGGCCACGATCTGCCGAGCGCACTGCTGCGCGCCGGCGACCGGATGCGCACCTGATGCCCGCTCAGGATGCTCCGACCGCCAAGGGCCGCCAGACCAGGCAGGCCATCGAGCAGGCCGCGCGGAAACTGTTCGCCGAGCGCGGTTTCCACGGTACGACACTGGCCGACATCACCTCGGCGGCGGGCAAGTCGCCCGCGGTGTTCTACCGGTATTTCGCCGACAAGGAGGATCTGCTCGCCGCCCTGGCGGAGTCGTTCCTGCACGACGTCGTGACACCGTCCGGGTTGAGCGTCGAGCTACCGGAATCGCCCGACGACGACGCCTTCTTCACCTCGGTGGTCACCGGGTACTGGAACATGTTCAAGCAGAACATCGGCATCATGATCGCCGTGGCGCAGCTGGCCGCCACCCAGCGCCGATTCGCGGCCGTGCAGAACGAATTCCGCCGCTTCGGCATGGACATCGTCGCCGCCTCGGTGTGCCGTGCCCAGGAGCAGGGCTACGGGACCGAGCTCGACCCGCAACACACCGCGGCGGCCATCGCCCTGCTGTTCGAGAACTTCACCACCGTGTTCGTCGGGCCGTCCAACCTGGGCATCAAGATCAGCGACAAGGACGCCATCGCCACCCTGTCGACGATCTGGAAGAAAACTCTCTACGGCGCTTGAGCCTTTCCGAAGGAGACAACTGTGGATTTCACGCTCCCCGAACATCTTCCGGGCCTGCTCGCCGAGATGGACGAGTTCATCGAGGCGGAGATCAAACCACTGGAACGTGAGCACATCCAGTTCTTCGACAAGCGCCGCGAACACGCCCGCACCGACTGGGACAACGACGGCATTCCCACGCGCGAGTGGGAGGATCTGCTCGCCGAGATGCGCAGGCGCGCCGATGAGGCGGGTTGGCTGCGCTACGGGCTCCCGGCCGCCCTGGGTGGCCGGGACGGCACCAATGTCGACATGGCTGTCATCCGGGAACACCTGGCGCACAAGGGCCTTGGCCTGCACAACGACCTGCAGAACGAGTCCTCGATCGTCGGAAATTTTCCACAGGTGATCATGATGGAGCGCTTCGGCACCTCCGAGCAGCGACGGCTGTGGTCCGAAGCGCTGATCACCGGGGAGCGCTCCATGGCGTTCGGCCTGACCGAGCCGGAGCACGGCTCGGACGCCACATGGCTGGAGACGCGGGCGCAGGCCGACGGAGACGGCTGGGTGATCAACGGCGCCAAGCGATTCAACACCGGCGTCCACCGCGCCACCCATGACCTGGTGTTCGCCCGCACGTCCGGTGAGCCGGGGCAGGCGCGGGGCATCACGGCGTTCCTGGTGCCGACGGACGCGCCCGGGTTCGACGTCCCCTACTACTGGTGGACCTTCAACATGCCGACCGATCACGGCGAAGTCCGGCTCACCGACGTCCGGGTGCCCGCCGACGCGGCGCTCGGCGAGGTGGACCGCGGCCTGGAGGTCGCGCAAACGTTCCTGCACGAGAACAGGATTCGGCAGGCGGCCAGTAGCCTGGGCGCGGCCCAGTACTGCATCGACCGCGCCGCCGAATACGCCGGTCAGCGGACCGTCTTCGGCAAGCCGCTGTCGGTCAATCAGGCCGTGCAGTGGCCGCTGGCCGAATTGCAGACCGAGGCCCAGATGGTGCGGCTGCTGGTGGCCTACGCCGCCTGGCACCTGGACCGGGACCACCACATGGAGGTCTCGGACAAGGTGTCGATGGCCAACTACCGCGCCAACCGGCTCGTCTGTGACGCCGCGGACCGGGCCATGCAGATTTTCGGTGGCCTGGGCTACAGCCGGCACGAGCCGTTCGAGCACATCTATCGGCACCACCGTCGCTACCGGATCACCGAGGGCGCCGAGGAGATCCAGATTCGCCGGGTGGCGCAGCGGCTGTTTAAATTTGGCAAGTGACGCCGAACGAGGAGCTGGCCTCTCGACTCGCCGCCGAACTGACGCCCGTCCTGGGCGCCGACGTCGCGGTGGAGAACCTGCGCGCCCTGACCGGCGGCGCGAGCCGCTCCACGTGGGCGTTCGACGCCGTCACCGGTGACCGGAGCCGGGCGCTGATCCTGCGCATCGGCGCGCCCGACGACATGCACGCTGGCATGGAGCTGGAGGCGCGCGCCCAGGCCGCCGCGGCCGCCGCCGGCGCACCGGTCCCCCACGTCCTGGTCGCCGACGATTCGCCTGCCGCACTGGGCAATCCGTATCTGATCTGCGACCACATCGCCGGCGAGACCATCGTCCGGCGGATTCAGCGTCAGCTCGACGCCGCGGGCGGCCAGGCGGCCCGCGCGGAGCTGATGCGGGAGTGCGCGCGCGCCTTGGCGGCCATCCACCGCGCCGACCCGCGCATCCCCGGTCTGGCCCACGAGGACCCGCTTACGCAGTGGCGCGAGCGGCTCGACGCGATGGATGACACCACCGCCACCTTCGAATGGGCGTTTCGCTGGCTCGAGGCCCGCCGTCCGGAGCTGTCGGCGGACGTTCTGGTGCACGGCGACTACCGGATGGGCAACCTCATCGTCGACGGCGCCCGCCTGGCCGCGGTCCTCGACTGGGAGCTGGTGCACCGCGGCGACCCGTGCGACGACCTCGCCTGGTTCTGCATCCGGGCCTGGCGCTTCGGCGCCCCCGCCAGCCTCGGCGCCGGCGGGCTTGGCAGCATCGAGAGCTTCCTCCGCTCCTACGAGCAGGCCGGCGGGACTAGCGTCGACCGGGTGGCGTTTCACTGGTGGCTGGTGCTGGCCACGCTGCGTTGGGGCGTCATCTGCCGCTACCAGGCGGAGCGGCATCTGACCGGCCAGTTCCGCTCGGTGGAGCTGGCCGCGATCGGTCGCCGCGTGTGCGAGACCGAGTGGGACCTGCTCGACCTCCTCGAAGAGGTCCCGGAGTGATCGGCCCGTACGGCCGCCCGCTCGCGGCCGAGCTGGTGGCCGCGGTGGCCGAATTCTTGGAGACCGACGTGCGGGCGGCGACCAGCGGGCAAGTCAACTTCCACGCGCGGGTGGCCGCCAACGCGCTGCGCATCGTCGAGCGCGAACTGCTCGACGAGAGCGAGGCCGAGTCCCTCGCCGCCCTGGCCGACCTGGGGTTCGCCGACGAGGAGGAGCTGGCCGCCGCGATACGGGCGGGCGAGCTGGACGACCGGGCCCGGGAGGTCACCGCCTGCCTGCGCACGCTGGTGCGGCGCCGGGTGGCGGCCGCCCACCCCGGATACGACACCGGCGACAGCGAATAGCCGGGCCATCAGGAGAGGAGCGAGGTCATGTCCGCTGTGAGCACGGAACTCGTCGCCGACGCGGCCGATCGCCTGTTCGCGGCGATCGAGGAGGGTGACTTCGCGGCGGTGGAGCGGATGTGGAGCGACGACATCGCGGTCTGGCGCGTCGGCGCCCGCCGCGATGACGGCAAGGCCCGCGCGCTGCGGGTCATTGACTGGTTCATCTCCGCGACCACCGAGCGCCACTACGAGGTTCTCGACCGGAGGTTCTTCGACGGTGGCTTCGTCCAGCAGCACCTCCTGCACGCCACCGGCCGTGCCGGCCAATCGATCTCGATGCGGGTCTGCATCGTGATCAGGGTGGGCGGCGACGGCCGGCTGGAGCGGATCGACGAGTACTTCGACCCCGCCGAGATCGCGCCGTTGCTGGACTAGGCGCTAGATTCGCCACGAGAGATGGGGGTGACGATGACGACTCTGGAAACACTGCTGAACGATCCCGACCTGGCCGGCGTGTGGAACCTCGTCCCGGACCGGTCCGCCATCACCTTCAAGATCGCCAACATGTGGGGCCTGCTGCGCGTCAAGGGCCGGTTCACCGAGTTCAGCGGTGACGGCCAACTGACGGGAAAGGGCGCGGTTTTCGGCCGCCTCGACATCCGCGCCGCCTCCCTGGACACCGGGATCGGCCGCCGCGACAGGCACCTGCGCTCGGCCGACTTCTTCGACGTCGAGCGCTTCGGTGAGATCAGCGTCGTCGTCACCGGGGTGCAGCCGACCAAAGGCAAGGCCGCCGAGCTGCGGGCCGCCTTCACCATCAAAGGCGTCACCGCGCCGCTGCCCCTGCCCGCGACGATCACCGAGCTCGACGACGGGTCGATCCGGATCGCGGCGGAGGCCAAGATCGACCGCACCCAGTTCGACCTGGGCTGGAACCGGCTCGGCATGATCGGCAAGACGGCCACCGCGGCGGCCGAAGCCGTCTTCACGCGGGCTGCCCAGTGAAGCCGGTGCGACACCAGTAGCATCTGCACCGTGTCGGACTCCACCCCCGAATCCAGCGTCGCCCTGCGGATCCTGGTCTACAGCGATAACGCCAGAACCCGCGAACAAGTGATACGGGCGTTGGGCAGGCATCTGCATCCGGACCTGCCCGAGCTGACCTACGTCGAGGTGGCGACCGCGCCGATGGTGGTGCGGCAGATGGACGAGGGCGGCATCGACTTGGCCATCCTGGACGGGGAGGCCACGCCCACCGGGGGCATGGGAATCGCCAAGCAACTCAAGGACGAACTCGCGACGTGCCCACCGATCCTGGTGCTCACCGGCCGCCCCGACGACGCGTGGCTGGCGAACTGGTCGCGGGCCGAGGCCGCCGTGCCGCATCCCATCGATCCGATCGTGCTGGGCCGCACGGTGCTCGGACTGCTCCGCACCCCCACCCGCTAGCGCTTTCACCTGCGTAGATACCGCGACCGCCGGCCCACCGGCGGCCGCGAAGCCTGCGCGGTCGCGATGCGCGACGCCCGCGGCGCCGAGCCGCCCGGTTGCGGCGACACAAAAACGAGACGAATACCCCCACCCCGACAAAACACACCCGCCTTCACGACGCTATGTTGTGAAGGTCACTGTGATTGCCCGCAGCCCGGGTACGTCACAGCAGCCCGGCCCCCCGCCCGGCCGCCGCACCGGCGACCCGTACGAGGAGATCTTGGAGCGAGTTGAACGTCTACATACCCATCCTGGTGCTCGGAGCGATCGCGGCGGCCTTCGCCGTGGGTTCGGTGGTGATCGCGAGCCTGGCCGGCCCGTCGCGCTACAACAAGTCGAAGATGGCGCCCTACGAATGCGGCATCGAGCCCACCGCAACGGCGGTCAGTGGCCCGCATGCCACGCCCGGCCAGCGGTTCCCGGTGAAGTATTACCTGACCGCAATGCTTTTTATCGTCTTCGACATCGAAATCGTGTTCTTGTATCCCTGGGCGGTCAGTTATGACGCGCTGGGAACGTTCGCGTTGGTCGAGATGGTGGTGTTCATGCTCACGGTTTTCGTGGCGTACGCCTATGTGTGGCGCCGCGGCGGCCTGACGTGGGATTGAGGTAGACGTGGGTCTCGAGGAACAGCTGCCCGGTGGGATTCTGCTGTCGACGGTCGAGAAGGTGGCCGGCTATGTCCGCAAGAACTCCTTGTGGCCGGCGACGTTCGGGCTGGCCTGCTGCGCCATCGAGATGATGGCAACCGCCGGGCCAAGATTCGACATCGCGCGGTTCGGCATGGAGCGGTTCTCGGCGACGCCGCGGCAGGCCGACCTGATGATCGTGGCCGGGCGGGTGAGCCAGAAGATGGCGCCGGTGCTGCGGCAGATCTACGACCAGATGGCCGAACCCAAGTGGGTGCTCGCCATGGGCGTCTGCGCCTCGTCCGGCGGCATGTTCAACAACTACGCGATCGTGCAGGGCGTGGACCACGTGGTCCCGGTGGACATCTACCTGCCCGGCTGCCCGCCCCGGCCGGAGATGTTGCTGTACGCAATCCTCAAGCTGCACGAGAAGATTCAAGAGATGCCGCTGGGCGTCAACCGGGAGACCGCCATCGCCGAAGCCGAGCAGGCGGCGCTGTCGGCCCGGCCCACGATCGAGATGCGCGGGCTGCTGCGATGAGCTCGCCGGACCACGACCCGAAGGAAGCGGCAACCGAAGGCGGGGGCCCGCCCCGCGCCGACGGCGAGGTGATCGGCGTGCGGCGCGGCATGTTCGGCATCTCCGATTCCGGCGACACCACCGGCTACGGACGGCTCGTGCGGCCGATCACCCTCCCGGGCAGCAGCCCCCGGCCCTACGGCGGCTACTTCGACGACGTGGTGGACCGGTTGGCCGGGGCGCTGCAGGGCAGCGGTGTCGAATTCTCCGACGCGGTAGAGAAAGTCGTGGTTTACCGCGACGAACTGACGCTGGACGTTCGCCGCGAGAAGCTGGTGGCCGTCGCCCAGCGCCTCCGCGACGAACCCGAGCTGCGGTTCGAGATGTGCCTGGGCGTGAGCGGGGTGCACTACCCCAACGAGACGGGGCGCGAACTGCACGCGGTGTACCCGCTGCAGTCGATCACCCACAACCGCCGCGTCCGGCTGGAAGTGGCTGTCCCGGAAGGTGATCCGCACATCCCGTCGCTGTTCAGCGTCTACCCGACGTGCGACTGGCACGAGCGCGAAACCTACGACTTCTTCGGCATCATCTTCGACGGACACCCGTCGCTGACCCGCATCGAGATGCCCGACGACTGGCATGGCCACCCGCAGCGCAAGGACTATCCTCTGGGCGGCATCCCGGTGGAGTACAAGGGAGCGCAGATACCCCCGCCCGACGAGCGGAGAGCGTACAACTGATGAGCACAATCACCGACTCGACGCACAACGGCGGCGCCTCGGAAGGGCCTGAGACCGTGTTGGTCGCCGGCGGCCAGGACTGGGACCAGATCGTCGACGCCGCCCGCAAAGCCGACCCCGGCGAGCGGATCGTCGTCAACATGGGTCCCCAGCACCCGTCCACCCACGGGGTGCTGCGGCTGATCCTCGAGATCGAGGGCGAAACGGTCACCGAGGTGCGCTGCGGAATCGGCTACCTGCACACCGGGATCGAGAAGAACCTGGAATATCGGTACTGGACCCAGGGCGTCACCTTCGTCACCCGAATGGATTACCTGTCACCGTTTTTCAACGAGACCGCGTACTGCCTGGGCGTGGAGAAACTGCTCGGCATCACCGACCAGATACCGGAGCGGGTCAACGTCATCCGGGTGATGATGATGGAGCTCAACCGGATCTCGTCGCATCTGGTCGCACTGGCCACCGGCGGCATGGAACTGGGCGCCATGACGCCGATGTTCGTCGGGTTCCGCGGCCGCGAGATCGTCCTGACCCTGTTCGAGAAGATCTCCGGGTTGCGGATGAACAGCGCCTACATCCGGCCGGGGGGCGTCGCGCAGGACCTGCCGCCGGGCGCGGAGAACGACATCGCCGAAGCCCTCGAGCCGCTGCGCGAGGTGTTGCGCGAAATGGGCGATCTGCTCAACGAAAACGCCATCTGGAAGGCCCGCACCCAGGACATCGGTTACCTCGATCTGACCGGCTGCATGGCGCTGGGCATCACCGGTCCCATCCTGCGCGCCACCGGGTTGCCCCACGATCTGCGCAAGAGCGAACCGTACTGCGGATATGAAAACTACGAATTCGACGTGATGACCGCCGACACGTGTGATGCTTACGGGCGCTACATGATTCGCGTCAACGAGATGTGGGAGTCGATCAAGATCGTCGAGCAGTGTCTGGACAAGCTGAAGCCGGGCCCGATCATGGTCTCCGACCGCAAGATCGCCTGGCCGGCCGACTTGAAGGTGGGCCCGGACGGCATGGGGAACTCGCCGGAACACATCGCCAAGATCATGGGCGGCTCGATGGAAGCCTTGATCCACCACTTCAAGCTGGTCACCGAGGGCATCAGGGTTCCCGCGGGCCAGGTGTACACCGCGGTGGAGTCGCCGCGCGGTGAGCTTGGCGTGCACATGGTGAGCGACGGCGGTACCCGCCCCTACCGGGTGCACTACCGCGACCCGTCGTTCACGAACCTGCAGTCCGTGGCCGCGATGTGCGAGGGCGGCATGGTGGCCGACCTGATCACCGCGGTCGCCAGCATCGACCCGGTCATGGGCGGGGTGGACCGGTGACCGGCCCGCAAGGCCAGCCGGTCTTCGTCCGGCTCGGGCCGCCGCCCGAGGAACCCAATGCGTTCGTCACCGAGGGTGCGCCGCAGACGTATTCGCCGGAGGTGCGGGCGCGGCTCGAGGTGGACGCCAAGGAGATCATGGGCCGCTACCCCAACAAGCGTTCGGCGCTGCTGCCGTTGCTGCACCTGGTGCAGGCCGAGGACTCCTACCTCACCCCGGCCGGGCTCGAATTCTGCGGCGAGCAGCTGGGTTTGACCGGCGCCGAGGTGTCCGCGGTGGCGAGCTTCTACACGATGTATCGCCGGGGACCCACCGGCGAATACCTGGTCGGGGTGTGCACCAACACGCTGTGCGCCGTCATGGGCGGCGACGCCATCTTCGACACCCTCAAGGAACACCTCGGTATCAGCAACGACGAGACCACCCCCGACGGCTCGGTCACCCTGCAACACATCGAGTGCAACGCCGCCTGCGATTACGCGCCGGTGGTGATGGTCAACTGGGAGTTCTTCGACAACCAGACGCCGGAGTCGGCGCGCGAACTCGTCGACTCGCTGCGCTCCGGGGAGCCCAAGCCGCCCACCCGCGGCGCCCCGCTGTGCGCCTTCCGCGAGACGTCGCGCATCCTGGCCGGCCTGCCCGACCAGCGCCCCGACCAGGGCCAGGGGGGCGCCGGTGAGGCCACCCTGGCGGGCCTGAAGGTCGCGAAGGAGCACGGCATGGCCGCCCCCACTCCCCCGGCGAGCCGGTCATGACCAGCTCACAGGCCACGCCGCTGACCCCGGTCATCAGCCGATTCTGGGACGACCCGCAGTCGTGGACGTTGGAGACCTACCGGCGCCACGACGGCTACGAGGCGATGAAGAAAGCGCTGGGCATGGCGCCCGACGACGTGATCGCCACCGTCAAGGACTCCGGGCTGCGGGGGCGCGGCGGCGCGGGCTTCTCAACCGGGACGAAGTGGTCGTTCATCCCGCAGGGTGACACCGGCGCGGCCGCCAAGCCGCACTACCTGGTGGTCAACGCCGACGAGTCGGAACCCGGTACGTGCAAAGACATTCCGCTGATGCTGGCGACGCCGCACGTCCTGATCGAGGGCGTCATCATCGCCGCCTATGCGATCCGGGCCAGCCACGCGTTCATCTACGTGCGCGGCGAAGTGTTGCCGGTGCTGCGCCGCCTGCAGAACGCGGTGGCCGAGGCCTACGCGGCCGGATACCTGGGCCGCGACATCAACGGCTCCGGCTTCGACCTGGAGCTGGTGGTGCACGCGGGCGCCGGCGCGTACATCTGCGGCGAGGAAACGGCGCTCCTCGATTCGCTGGAAGGCCGGCGCGGCCAGCCGCGGTTGCGGCCGCCGTTCCCCGCGGTGGCCGGGCTCTACGGCTGCCCGACGGTGATCAACAACGTCGAGACGATCGCCAGCGTGCCGTCCATCATCCTCAACGGCGTCGAGTGGTTCCGGTCGATGGGCAGCGAGAAATCCCCTGGCTTCACGCTGTATTCGCTGTCCGGGCACGTCGCCAGGCCCGGCCAGTACGAGGCCCCGCTGGGTATCACGCTGCGCGAGCTGCTGGCCTACGCCGGCGGGGTGCGGGCCGGGCACCGGCTCAAGTTCTGGACGCCCGGCGGGTCGTCCACCCCCCTGCTCACCGACGAGCACCTCGACGTTCCGCTGGACTACGAGGGTGTCGGCGGGGTCGGGTCGATGCTGGGCACCAAGGCGCTGGAGATCTTCGACGAGACCACCTGCGTGGTGCGCGCGGTGCAGCGCTGGACGTACTTCTACAAGCACGAATCGTGCGGCAAGTGCACGCCCTGCCGGGAGGGCACCTTCTGGCTGGATCAGATCTACGAGCGGCTGGAAAGCGGCAAGGGCACCAACGAGGACATCGACAAGCTGTTGGACATCTCGGATTCGATTCTGGGAAAGGCGTTCTGCGCGTTGGGAGACGGGGCCGCCAGCCCGGTGATGTCGTCGATCAAGTACTTCCGCGACGAATACGTGGCTCACGTCGAAGACGGTGGGTGCCCGTTCGATCCCCGAGACTCCATGCTCACGCCGAACGGAAAGGCATGACGTGACTCAGGCGGCCAAAACCGAGACCGGCGACGAGGTCCGTCCGCCGGACATGGTCACGCTGACCATCGACGGCAACGAGATCAGCGTGCCCAAGGGCACTTTGGTGATCCGCGCGGCCGAGTTGATGGGGATCCAGATCCCCCGGTTCTGCGACCACCCACTGCTCGAGCCGGTCGGCGCGTGCCGGCAGTGCCTGGTTGAGGTCGAAGGACAGCGCAAGCCGATGGCGTCGTGCACCACCGTCGCCACCGACGACATGGTCGTGCGGACCCAGCTCACGTCGGAGGCCGCCGACAAGGCCCAGCACGGCGTGATGGAGCTGTTGCTCATCAACCACCCGCTGGACTGCCCGATGTGCGACAAGGGCGGCGAGTGCCCGCTGCAGAACCAGGCGATGTCCAACGGCCGTGCCGATTCTCGCTTCACCGATGTCAAGCGCACCTTCGCCAAGCCGATCAACATCTCCGCCCAGGTGCTGCTGGATCGTGAGCGCTGCATCCTGTGCGCCCGCTGCACGCGATTCTCCGAGCAGATCGCCGGGGACATTTTCATCGACATGCAGGAGCGCGGCGCCCTGCAACAGGTCGGCATCTACGCCAATGAGCCGTTCGACTCGTACTTCTCCGGCAACACCGTGCAGATCTGCCCGGTCGGCGCGCTGACCGGAACCGCCTACCGTTTCCGGGCCCGGCCTTTCGACCTGGTGTCCAGCCCCAGCGTCTGCGAGCACTGCGCGTCGGGGTGCGCGCAGCGCACCGACCACCGCCGCGGCAAGGTGCTGCGCCGGCTGGCCGGCGACGACCCCCAGGTCAACGAGGAGTGGAACTGCGACAAGGGCCGGTGGGCGTTCACCTACGCGACGCAGCCGGACGTCATCACCACTCCCCTGATCCGCGACCCCGACGGTTCGCTGGTGCCCGCCTCGTGGTCGCACGCGATGGCGACGGCGATCCGGGGTCTCGAGGCCGCCCGCGGCCGCACGGGTGTGCTGGTCGGCGGCCGCGCCACCCTGGAAGACGCCTACGCCTACTCGAAGTTCGCGCGAATCGTGTTGGACAGCAACGACATCGACTTCCGCGCCCGCCCGCACTCGGCCGAAGAGGCCGATTTCCTGGCCTCGCGGATCGCCGGCCGGCGCGAGGTCGGCTACGCGGATCTGGAGTCGGCGCCGGTGGTGCTGCTCGTCGGCTTCGAACCGGAAGACGAGTCGCCCATCGTGTTCCTGCGGCTGCGCAAGGCCGCGCGCAAGCACGGGCTACCGGTGTACGCGGTCGCGCCGTTCGCCACCCGGGCGCTGGAGAAGATGTCCGGACGGCTCATCGCCACCGCCCCCGGGGCCGAGGCGGCCGCGCTGGACGGGCTGGCCACCGGCGAGGTGGCAGACCTGCTGTCCACCGCCGGCGCCGTGATCATGGTCGGCGAACGGCTGGCCACGGTGCCCGGCGGGCTGTCCGCCGCCGCCCGACTGGCCGACGCCACCGGGGCGCGGCTGGCGTGGGTGCCGCGCCGGGCCGGCGAGCGCGGCGCGCTCGAGGCGGGCGCGCTGCCCGCGCTGCTGCCGGGCGGCCGCCCGCTCGACGACGAGACCGCCCGCGCGCAGATCGCCGCGGCGTGGCACGTGTCCGAACTGCCCTCCGGCGCCGGGCGGGACGTGGACGGCATCCTGGCCGCCGCGGCCGACGGCACGCTGGGCGCCCTGCTGGTCGGCGGTGTCGAACCCGACGACTTCGCGGACCCCGAAGCCGTGCTGGCCGCGCTCGATGCGGCGGGCTTCGTGGTCAGCCTGGAGCTGCGGCAGAGCGCCGTGACCGAGCGCGCCGACGTGGTGTTCCCGGTCGCGCCGACGACGCAGAAGGCGGGGGCCTTCGTCAACTGGGAGGGCCGCTACCGCCCGTTCGGGCCCGCGCTGCACGGCAGCACCCAGCAGGCCGGCCAATCCGACCATCAGGTGCTCGACGCGCTGGCCGACGAGATGGGCGTCTACCTGGGGCTGTCGACCGCCGAAGCGGCCCGCGCCGAACTGTCCTCGCTGGGCACCTGGGACGGCGATTGGGCCGCCGGGCCCGCGGTCGCTACCCCGCAGCCGGCCCAGCCGGGTGCTGGGGAGGCGGTGCTGGCCGGCTGGCGGATGCTGCTGGACAACGGCCGGATGCAGGACGGCGAGCCGCACCTGGCCGGAACCGCGCGCAAGCCCGTGGTGCGGCTGTCACCCGGCACGGCGGCCGAGATCGGTGCCGCCGACGGCGACGCGGTCACCGTCAGCACCCCGCGCGGATCGATCAGCCTGCCGCTGGTCGTCACCGACATGCCCGACCGGGTGGTGTGGCTTCCGCTGAACTCGCCGGGTTCGGCCGTGCACCGGCGGCTGGGCGTAACGCTGGGCAGCACAGTGCAAATCGGAGTCGCCTCATGACCGGTCTGACCGCCTTCGGACACGACACCTGGTGGCTGGTGCTGGGCAAGGCGCTCGCCATCTTCGTGTTCCTCATGCTCAACGTGCTGGTCGCGATCCTGCTCGAACGGAAGATCCTCGGCTGGATGCAGCGGCGGCCCGGGCCCAACCGGGCGGGACCGTGGGGCACGCTGCAGAGCCTGGCCGACGGGATCAAGTTGGCGCTCAAGGAGACCATCACCCCTGGCGGCGTCGACAAGTTCGTCTACTTCGCGGCCCCGGTGATCTCCACCATTCCCGCGTTCACCGCCTTCGCCTTCATCCCGTTCGGCCCGGTGGTGTCGGTGTTCGGCCACCGCACACCGCTTCAGCTCACCGACCTCCCGGTCGCGGTCCTGTTCATCCTCGGGCTCTCGGCGATCGGGGTGTACGGCATCGTGCTCGGCGGCTGGGCGTCCGGGTCCACCTACCCGCTGCTGGGCGGCGTCCGCTCCACCGCACAGGTCATCTCCTACGAGGTGGCGATGGGGCTGTCGTTCGCGGCGGTGTTCCTCTACGCCGGCACCATGTCGACGTCGCAGATCGTCGCCGCCCAGGACCGGGTCTGGTACGTGTTCCTGCTGCTGCCGTCGTTCGTGATCTACCTGATCTCGATGGTGGGCGAAACGAACCGCGCGCCATTCGATTTGCCCGAGGCCGAGGGCGAGCTGGTCGCGGGATTCCACACCGAGTACTCGTCGCTGAAGTTCGCGATGTTCATGCTGGCCGAGTACGTCAACATGATGACGGTCTCGTCACTGGCGACGGCCCTGTTCTTCGGCGGCTGGCACGCGCCCTGGCCGATCAACATGTGGGCGGGCGCCAACACCGGGTGGTGGCCGGTGTTGTGGTTCACCGCCAAGATGTGGACCTTCCTGTTCATCTACTTCTGGTTGCGCGCCAGCCTGCCGCGGCTGCGCTACGACCAGTTCATGGCGCTGGGCTGGAAGCTGCTGATCCCGGCCTCGCTGGTCTGGGTGTTGATCGCGGCGGTGATCCGCACGCTGCAGAACCAGGGCTATGCGCACTGGACCCCGGTGCTGGTGGTCAGCAGCCTCGTGTTCGCCACGGCGCTGGTGCTGTTGCTGCGAAAACCGTTCGCCACGCCCGGCATTCGCGCTCTAGAGCGCCAGCTCCGCCGCCAGGCCAAGCAGCTTCCGGCCGGACAGACCTCCACCCCGGTATTCCCGACACCGCCGCTGCCGATGAAGTCCCTGGCTGCCGCGAGTAAGGAGAAAGCACGTGGCTAAGTTTTTGGACGCCGTGGCCGGATTCGGCGTGACGTTCGGATCGATGTTCAAAAAGAACGTCACCGAGGAGTATCCGGAAAAGCCGGGCCCTGTCGCGCCGCGCTACCACGGCCGCCACCAGCTCAACCGCTACCCGGACGGCCTGGAGAAATGCATCGGGTGCGAGCTGTGCGCCTGGGCCTGCCCGGCCGACGCGATCTACGTCGAGGGCGCGGACAACACCGAGGACCTGCGGTACTCGCCGGGTGAACGCTACGGCCGCGTCTATCAGATCAACTACCTGCGCTGCATCGGCTGCGGCCTGTGCATCGAGGCCTGCCCGACGCGGGCGCTGACGATGACCAACGACTACGAGCTGGCCGACGACAACCGCGCCGACCTGATCTACGAGAAGGACCGGCTGCTAGCGCCCCTGCTGCCCGGGATGACCGCGCCGCCGCACCCCCGGACACCCGGCGCCACCGACAAGGATTACTACCTGGGCAATGTCACTGCCGACGGCCTGCGGGAGGGTCAGAAGGCCGGAGACTCCCGGTGACCGGGGCGACGGGCCAGCTCCTGGCGGCAAACCTGGCTTCCGACACCATCGTCCGCACCTCCACCGGTGAAGCGGTGGCGTTCTGGGTGCTGGGCGCGCTGGCGCTGATCGGCGCGGTCGGGGTGGTGCTGGCGGTCAACGCCGTGTACTCGGCCATGTTCCTGGCGATGACGATGATCATCCTCGCGGTGTTCTACATGATCCAGGACGCGCTGTTCCTGGGCGTCGTCCAAGTCGTGGTCTACACCGGCGCGGTGATGATGCTGTTCTTGTTCGTGCTGATGCTGATCGGCGTGGACTCCGCGGAATCCCTGAAGGAGACGCTGCACGGGCAGCGCATCGCCGCGGTGCTCGCCGGTGTCGGGTTCGGCATCCTGCTGATCGCCGCCATCGGCACCGCCGCGACCGGCGGCTTCGCGGGACTGACCACCGCCAACGCCAACGGCAACGTGGAAGGCCTTGCGGCGCTCATCTTCTCCCGCTACGTCTGGGCGTTCGAGCTCACCAGCGCCCTGCTGATCACCGCGGCCATCGGGGCGATGGTGCTGGCGCACCGCGAGCGCTTCGAGCGCCGCAAGACGCAACGGGAGCTCGCGCAGGAGCGGTTCCAGCCGGGCGGACACCCGACCCCGATGCCCAGCCCCGGTGTCTACGCGCGTCACAACGCCGTCGACGTGGCCGCGCTGCTGCCGGACGGCTCGTATTCGGAGCTGTCGGTGCCGGCGATCCTGCACAGCCGCGGCGCCGACGGCAAGGCGACCCCCTCCCGTCAGGCGAGCCCGAGTCTGTCACAAGGCGGTGCGTCATGAATCCGGCCAATTACCTTTACCTTTCGGCCCTGCTCTTCACCATCGGGGCCTCCGGTGTGCTGCTGCGGCGCAACGCCATCGTGATGTTCATGTGCGTGGAGCTGATGTTGAACGCGGTCAACCTGGCATTCGTCACGTTCGCGCGGATGCACGGGCACCTGGACGGGCAGATGATCGCGTTCTTCACGATGGTGGTGGCCGCGTGCGAGGTCGTCGTCGGCCTGGCGATCATCATGACGATTTTCCGTGCTCGCAAATCGGCCTCCGTCGACGACGCGAACCTACTCAAAGGCTGACATCGCCAATATGGGGCCAACATGACTCACTACACCTGGCTGCTGGTGGCCCTGCCGCTGGCGGGTGCCGCGATACTGCTGTTCGGCGGGCGACGCACCGATCCGTGGGGCCACTGGCTGGGTTGCGCCGCCGCGCTGGCGGCGTTCGGCGTGGGCCTGAGACTGCTGAACGAGTTGCTCGGCCGCACCGCGGAGGACCGGGTCATCCACCAGACGGTGTTCACCTGGATCCCCGTCGGCCAGCTGCAGGTCGACCTCGGCCTGCAGATCGACCAGCTGTCGGTGTGTTTCGTGCTGCTGATCTCCGGGGTCGGGTCGCTGATCCACATCTATTCGGTCGCCTACATGGCCGAAGACCCGGACCGCCGACGGTTTTTCGGCTACCTCAACCTGTTTCTGGCCTCGATGCTGCTGCTGGTGGTCGCCGACAACTACGTGGTGCTCTACGTCGGGTGGGAAGGCGTCGGCCTGGCCTCCTACCTGCTGATCGGGTTCTGGTATCACAAGCCCACGGCGGCCACGGCGGCCAAGAAGGCGTTCGTGATGAACCGCGTCGGGGACGCGGGACTCGCCCTGGGAATGTTCTTGATGTTCAGCACCTTCGGGACGCTCTCCTACGCCGGGGTGTTCGCCGGGGCGCCCGCCGCCGGCCGGGGCGCGCTGACGGCCATGGGGTTGCTGCTGCTGCTGGGTGCGTGCGCCAAGTCCGCGCAGGTCCCGCTGCAGGCCTGGTTGGGTGACGCCATGGAGGGCCCCACCCCGGTGTCCGCGCTGATCCACGCCGCCACCATGGTGACCGCCGGCGTGTACCTCATCGTGCGGTCCAACCCGCTCTACAACCTGGCTCCCGACGCGCAGACCGCCGTGGTCGTCGTCGGTGCCGTCACGTTGCTGCTCGGCGCGTTCATCGGCTGCGCCAAGGACGACATCAAGCGCGCGCTGGCGGCGTCGACGATGAGCCAGATCGGTTACATGGTGCTGGCCGCCGGCCTGGGCCCGGCGGGCTACGCGTTCGCGATCATGCACCTGCTCACCCACGGCTTCTTCAAGGCCGGCCTGTTCCTCGGCTCCGGCGCCGTGATCCACGCGATGCACGAGGAACAGGACATGCGCCGCTACGGCGGTCTGCGCGCCGCGCTCCCGATCACCTTCGCCACCTTCGGCCTGGGGTATCTCGCCATCATCGGCGTGCCGCCGTTCGCGGGCTTCTTCTCCAAGGACGCCATCATCGAGGCCGCGCTGGGCGCGGGCGACATCCGCGGCTACGTGCTGGGCGGGGCCGCGCTGCTGGGCGCGGGTGTCACCGCGTTCTACATGACGCGCGTGATGCTGATGACCTTCTTCGGCCAAAAGCGTTGGGCGCCGGGCACGCACCCCCACGAGGCGCCCAGCCTGATGACCTGGCCGATGATCCTGCTCGCCTTCGGCTCGGTGTTCTCCGGTGGGCTGCTGGCGTGGGGCGGCACCCTGCAGCGCTGGCTCGAGCCCGTCGTCGGGAAACACGAAGAGGTGACGCATGCGTTTCCCGCCTGGGTGAGCACCGCCCTGGCGCTGGGCGTCGTCGCCATCGGGATCGCGGTCGCCTACCGGCTGTACGCCACCGCGGAGATCCCGAGGGTGGCCCCGCTTTCGGTGTCACCGGTGACGACGGCCGCCCGCAGGGACTTCTACGGCGACGCCTTCAACGAGGAGGTGTTCATGCGCCCCGGCGCCGAGCTGACCCAAGCGCTCGTCGACGTCGACAACGCGGGCGTGGACGGCTCGGTCAACGCGCTGGCCGCGCTGGTGAGCCGCACTTCGAATCGCTTGCGGGGGCTGCAAACCGGCTTCGCCCGCAACTACGCATTGTCGATGCTGACGGGCGCGGTCCTGGTGGTCGCGCTGATCCTGGCGGTGAAACTGTGGTGAATAGCATTCCCTGGCTGAGCATCCTGTGGCTGGTGCCGCTGGCCGGCTCGGTGCTCGTCATCCTGCTGCCGCCCGGGCTGCGCGGGCTCGCCAAGTGGACGGGCCTGGTCTTCGGCGTCGCGACGCTGGCGATCGCGGTCGTCGTCACCCTCGGCTTCAAGACCGGCGGCAGCACTTACCAGTTCGTCGAAAGCCATTCCTGGATACCGGCCTTCGGCGCCACCTACTCCCTCGGCGTGGACGGCATCGCGGTGGTCCTGGTGCTGCTGACCGCCGTGCTGATCCCGGTGCTGCAGGTGGCCGGCTGGAACGACGGCGGCGAAGAACGCAACCGCGGTGTGCACGCCTACGTCGCGCTGACGCTGGCCATCGAGTCGATGGTGCTGGTCTCGGTGGTCGCGCTGGACGTGCTGCTGTTCTACGTGTTCTTCGAGGCCATGCTCATCCCGATGTACTTCCTGATCGGCGGCTTCGGCGGCGGGACGGGCAGGTCACGCGCCGCGGTGAAGTTCCTGCTGTACAACCTGTTCGGCGGGCTGATCATGCTGGCCGCGGTGATCGGGCTCTACGTGGTCACCGCCCAGCACGGTTCGGGGACGTTCGACTTCCGCGAGATCGTCGCCGGCGTCGCCTCCGGTCGCTACGGCGCCGACTCCGCGGTGTTCAAGGCGCTGTTCTTGGGCTTCATGTTCGCGTTCGCGATCAAGGCGCCGCTGTGGCCGTTCCACCGCTGGCTGCCCGACGCCGCGGTGGAGGCCACCCCGGCGACCGCGGTGCTGATGATGGCGGTGATGGACAAGGTCGGCACCTTCGGCATGCTGCGCTACTGCCTGCAGCTCTTCCCCGGTGCCTCGACGTATTTCCGCCCCCTGATCGTGGTGCTGGCCGTGATCGGCGTCATCTACGGGGCGATCGTGGCGATCGGGCAGACCGACATCATGCGGCTGATCGCCTACACCTCGATCTCCCACTTCGGGTTCATCATCCTGGGTATCTTCGTGATGACGAGCCAGGGCCAGAGCGGGTCGACGCTGTACATGCTCAACCACGGCCTGTCCACGGCCGCGGTGTTCCTGATCGCGGGATTCCTGATATCCCGGCACGGCAGCCGGGCGATCGCCGATTACGGCGGCGTGCAGAAGGTGGCGCCCATCCTGGCGGGAACGTTCCTCGTCTCGGCCATGGCCACCCTGTCGCTGCCCGGCCTGGCGCCGTTCATCAGCGAATTCCTGGTCCTGCTGGGCACTTTCAACCGGTACTGGCTGGCCGCCGCGTTCGGTGTCACCGCGCTGGTGCTGTCCGCCATCTACATGCTGTGGCTCTACCAGCGCGTGATGACCGGACCGGTGGCGATCGGCAACGAGAAGATCGGTGACCTGCGGGCCCGCGAATTGCTGGTGGTCGCACCGTTGATCGCGCTGTTGCTCGTTCTCGGCGTCTACCCCAAGCCGGTGCTGGACATCATCAACCCCGCCGTCGAGAACACCATGACCACCATCGGTCAGCACGATCCCGCGCCGAGCGTGCCGGCAGTCAACCGCGTACCCCGGACAGCCGAAGGACCGCGCCCATGACCCTTCCCGCCCCCAGCATCGAGTACTTCCTGCTCTGCCCGACGCTCATCGTCTTCGGCGTCGCGGTCGTCGGTGTCCTCGCGGAAGCGTTCCTGCCCAGGCGAATTCGCTATGTCGCCCAGGTGACGCTCGCCCTGGCCGGTCTCGTCGCGGCATTCGTGGCGACCGTGGAAGTGGCCGAGTCGCTGCCGGCGTCCGGCCGCGCGGCGGTGCTGGGCGCGATGGCCATCGACCGGCCGACCCTGTACCTGCAGGGCACCGTGCTGCTGGTCGCGGTGCTGGCCGTCATCTTCATGGCCGAACGCACGCAGACCAAGGCGCAGAGCAAGGTCGCCGCGGGAGTCGGCGCCGCCGGATCGGCCGGCCTGGACTCCTTCACCCCGCAGGCGTCCGCGGTTCCCGGCAGCGACGCCGAGCGTGACGCCGAGCGGGCCGGGGCCGCGCAGACGGAGCTGTTCCCCCTGGCCATGCTGTCGGTCGGCGGCATGATGGTCTTCCCCGCCTCCAACGACCTGCTGACGATGTTCGTTGCGCTCGAGGTCCTTTCGCTGCCGCTGTACCTGATGTGCGGCCTGGCCCGGCATCGGCGGCTGCTGTCGCAGGAAGCGGCGATGAAGTACTTCCTGCTCGGCGCGTTCTCCTCGGCGTTCTTCCTGTACGGCGTGGCGCTGCTGTACGGCGCGACCGGCACGCTGCTGCTGACCGGAATCCGCGACGCGCTGGTGGCGCACGGGGACACCTCGATGGCGCTGGTGGGCGTGGCGTTGCTGTCGGTCGGCCTGCTGTTCAAAGTGGGTGCGGTCCCGTTCCATTCGTGGATCCCGGACGTCTACCAGGGCGCCCCCACCCCCATTACCGGGTTCATGGCCGCGGCCACCAAGGTCGCCGCCTTCGGCGCGCTGCTGCGGGTGGTCTATGTCGCGCTGCCGCCCCTGCACGATCAATGGCGGCCGGTGCTGTGGACCATCTCGATTCTGACCATGGCGGTGGGCACCATCACCGCGGTGAACCAGACCGACGTCAAGCGCATGCTGGCGTACTCGTCGGTCGCCCACGTCGGGTTCATCCTCACCGGCGTCATCGCCGACAACCAGGCGGGCCTGTCGTCCACGCTGTTCTACCTGCTCGCCTACAGCTTCAGCACCGTCGGCGCGTTCGCCATCGTGAGCCTGATCCGCGATGCCGACGGCGTCGAGGACGCCACGCTGTCCCATTGGGCGGGTCTCGGGCAGCGTTCACCCATTGTGGGCGTGATGTTTTCGATGTTCCTGCTGGCGTTCGCCGGCATCCCGCTGACGAGCGGTTTCGTCAGCAAGCTCGCCGTGTTCAAGGCCGCGGCCCAGGGCGGCGCAGCGCCCCTGGTGATCATCGGTGTGGTCGCCAGCGGGATCGCCGCCTACTTCTACGTGCGGGTGATCGTGTCGATGTTCTTCACCGAGGCGACCGACGACACCCCCCACGTGGTGGCGCCCGGCATTCTGAGCAAGGCCGCGATCGCGGTGTGCGCCCTGATCACAGTGCTTTTGGGCATTTTCCCGCAGCCGCTGCTCGACCTGGCCGACCACGCCGCCCAGCTGCTGCACTGACATCAGCTCAGGAACGGGCGCACGGCCAGCACGTAGACGGCCAGCGCCACCAGCGGCGCGACCAACGGTAACCACGGCAACTGCAGCGGGAAGGACGCCGCGACCCACCCCGTGACCGTGAAACCGGCGGCCCCAACGACGGTCGGCACGCTCCCCAGCACCGCCCCGGCCCCGGCGCCGGCCGCATGCCGGCAGACCAGGTACGCGGCGGCGCACAGCCCGGAGAGCGCGACGAACACGACCGGCGGTTCGGACGCCACGATGGTGATCACCGACAGCGATACGGCAAGCGTCGCCGCGGGGCGAAACACCGTTCCCGCCACCACCGCGCCCAGCGCCGCCGCCCAACCGGCCACCGCGGGTTCGTGCGAGCCGTCGGCGGCCAGGCCCACCATCAGCAGCCCGAACGCGAAGGAGAACACCGGGGCCCAGAGCCGCGGCAGTGTCGCCCCGCGGTCGCTAGCCACGCAGCCGCCCCCGCACCCGCCGGCGGCGGTCCGGCAGCACACCCATGGACTGCTCCAGCCCGCTGCCCCCTTGCCACGACACGATGTCGACGCCGACGGTGGCCATGTCGCGATACATGGCGGAGCGCTGCAGCGACCACATCCGGTCCACCAGCGGATCCTGGCGGGCCTCGAATGGCGAGCTGTCGAGGACGTCGACGGCGATGACGACGTGGCCGCGCCTGCGCAGATCGATCAACGCGAGCGCGAACTCGGTGTCGAGCAACGTGGAGAACGCGATGACGATCGCACCAGCGGGCATCGCCGCCCGAGGCGCCAAAGTCCCCGTCGTGCCCTCGAATCGATCGCCGGCAGCGAGCACCGTGTCGAGCACGCGATAGAACTGGCGCTGCCCGATGTCGGCGCCCAGCCAGCGCGGGTGGTTGCCGCCGAGGGCGACGATCCCGGCGCGGTCGCCGTGCCGCAACGCGGTCTGCACGACCTGCGCGGCACCGCGGACGACGCGCTCGGTGGCCTCGGTCGCCGGACCCGCCGGTTGCCGATACGTGTCGATCAGCACCACCACGTCGGCGGCGCGGTCGGTGAGGCGCTGCGTGACGTGCAACTGGCCGCGACGCGCGCTCACCGGCCAATTCACCGCGCGCAGTTGGTCTCCGGGCACGTAGGCACGAATGTCGGCGTACTCGACGCCGGGGCCGACATGCCGGGTGAGGTGGGCGCCCAGCCGGTCGAGCAGCTCGGTCTGCGGGATGGGCGTCGACTGCGGGGGCGTCAGGGGAAACACGATGACCTCGGCGGCGTCCACCGTGGCGGTCCCCGACAGCAGCCCACCGCGCGCGAGCGCGTCCACCCGGGCCCGGATGAAGTACCGGCCCCACCGCTGCGCCGTGGCCACAACCGTTTTGGCGTGCGATGACGCCGGGCCCGGGATTTCGAGCTGCATCCCCTCGACGGCCGGAACCGTGACCTCGACCGCCGAAAACCCGGTTGCGTCGCCCTCTTCCGTCGTCCAGAGGCGCAGCCGTGCCCGGTCGTTCTCGAAGCACCGCTGCGCACCGGGATCGCCGTGTACGCGAATGGTCGGCACCGGGCGTTGCCAGCTGATCGAGCAGAGCACGCCGAGCAGGGGGGCAGCGAAGGCGATCAACTGCCATCGCGCGGTGATCACCGCGACCGCCAGCGCCAAGCCCGCGCAGGTCGCGACGGCCCGCGTCAAGTTCGATGCGCGCCAGCGGAATTCGGCCTCACGTCCGGTCACACCGCTGTCATCCGCTCCCGTGGCCCTCGCCGGTTCGGGGCACCGGCAGGCGGCGCAGCAGCTCCCCGACCACGTCGGCGCCTTGGATCTTGCGCACCCACATCTCCGGGCGCAGGGTGATGCGGTGGGCGACGGCCGGGACGGCGAGCGCCTTGACGTCTTCGGGGATCACATAGTCCCGGCCGAGCAGCAGCGCACGGGCGCGGGCCAGTTGCACCAGGTCGAGTTCGGCGCGGGGGCTGGCGCCGACGGCGACCTGCGGATGGTGCCGCGTGGCGTTGGCCAGCGAAACGACGTAGTGCAAGACGTCTTCGTGCACGGTCACCTGCTCGACCGATTCGCGCATCGCGAGCAGGTCGTGCGCATCCACGACCTGGTTGACGGCCGGCTCGACCGACCCGCGCTCGAGGCGCCGGCGCAGCATCGCGGTCTCGTCACGCTCGGAGAGGTAGCGCAGCTCCAGGCGTATCGCGAACCGGTCGAGCTGCGCCTCCGGCAGCGGGTAGGTGCCCTCGTACTCGATCGGATTGTCGGTCGCCAAGACGATGAAAGGCTTTGGCAGCTGGTGCGTTTCGCCGTCGATGCTCACCTGGCCCTCGGCCATCGCCTCGAGCAGCGCCGCCTGCGTCTTGGGCGGCGTGCGGTTGATCTCGTCGGCCATCAGCAGGTTGGTGAAGATGGGCCCGGGCCGGAAGGCGAAGCGCCCCGATTGCATGTCGTAGATCGTGGAGCCGAGCAGGTCCGCGGGCAGCAGGTCAGGAGTGAACTGCACGCGGGTGAATTGCAGCCCCAGCGCGGCGGCGAACGATCTGGCGATGAGCGTCTTGCCGAGCCCGGGCAGGTCCTCGATCAGGACGTGGCCGCGCGCGAGCACCGCGATGAGGATGAGGGTGAGCGCGGAACGCTTGCCCACCACCACGCGCTCGATCTCGTCGAGCACCGCTTCGCAGTGCGCTGTGGTTGTTGCCGCCGGCAGTGTCATACCTGTTCCAACTTTCGCAGTATCTCCTCCAGCGCCGCGCGGCCGGGACCGGGTCGCCGGTCACCGGTCTGCGCGACGTTGTTCGGATTGACCCAGTCCCACAGTTCCGTCCCGAACAGCATCTGGCCGCTCGCCTGATACGCCACCGGGTCTTTGGATCGCCGTTGGCCGGTCGTCATCTCGTATCGGCGCGCAAGCATCGGGCGCAGGTGCCGGTCCCAGTCCACCCGGGTGGACTCCGACCACCGGATCGTCGTCTCGGTGGTGGACAGCCAGCGGCGCAATGAATCCCCGAGATCGTCGGGTTCGGCGTCCGCCTCGGGCTGCGTTCCGCGCCCGAGCACGCGACGGACGGTGAGCAGCACCAGGGCCAGTGCGCCGCCGGAGGCGGCCAGCACGAGCCGACGATCGTGTGACAGCAGTGCGAGCAGCTCGATCCCGACGATAAAGCAGACACCCAGGGCCAGAGTCTTTTTCATGCGGCGCTCCGTGCGCCCAGCTCGTCGAGCACCAACTGCAGGACGCGCACCGCCATGTCGCGGTGAGCCTCGTTCATCACGTGCGGGCTGAATCGCGCCTCGGCGAACAGGTTCACCAACTGCACGGCGTTGTCGGCGTGCAGCGCGCGGTGTTCGACGGCGCGGGCCAACACCTCGGTCGGGGTGTCGAAGTCCTGCGGTACGGCGCCGGGCACGTTGGCCAGCTCGCGTTCCATCGCCGCGTAGCAGGCGATGATGGCCTCGCGAGGTTCACGGCTGAGGTCGGTCATCTCGGCCAGCCCGCGTTCGGCCGCCCGCGCCAACGATTCCGAACGTGACGGCGGCGCCGGGGATTCGGCATGATCGTCCGCGGCGGCGGCGCAGGTCGCCGCCGCGCGCCACCGCCGCCGCGACATGACGACCGTCCCGGTGACGATGACCAACAGCATCGGCACGGTGGCCGCGAGCAGGATGCCGAACATGTCGCCGTTTCGCGCATGCCGCTGTGCCGGCCGGGCGTTCGCATTCTCCGGCGATGCGGCACCGCTCCCGGGCGGGGGCGGCGCCCGGCCGACGTCGTGGGAGGCCAACAGGTGGGACGCCGTCCACACGATCAGCAGCCACGCCACGATGACCGCCAGCCCGATCAGCAGTACCCGCCAGCTCGGCCGGCCCCTGCCGGTGCCGAGCATCTCCGACAGCTGACCGGCTTGGGGCGCCGCGGCCCGCGGGTCGCGCAGCCGCGCGATGACGGCGATCATCACCAGTGCGAGGGTGACCCCGAGGGTCGCCACCACGAAGATCAGCGCCGCCCGGCTGCCGGTTGGCTCCCCGCGCGCGGCGGGGTGGGGGGAAGGCAGATAGCCGCGCACGGCGGCGGAGAGGACGAGCAGCAGCGCGATCAGGGCGACGGCCCGCCCCGTGGGCTTGTCCATACCGGGCATCGGCATACCACTCGACCGGTTGTTGCGGCACTGCTTTGCCTCATCCTGGCACGTCAGGCCGCAGGTTATCCACAGTCGGCGGTTCATCCACAGATCGCGATTCGGGCGCCTCCCGTCGAACCTTCGTTCGATAGCGTGGGGTGGCGGGTTGCCGGATGAGCGCCGAACAGGCACGGGAGCGGATCGGCGCCGCGCTTGACGTCATCGACGCCGCCCACGATGTGCTGCGGGATGCCCCGACCGAGCAGCCGAAATCCTCGCCAAGCGGCCCGCCCGGTGAGACACTCAGCGCGTGCCACCGCATCGGGATGTCGCCGCGTACGACGACCGCGCCCCCCGCTACGACCAGGGCTTTCGCGGTCGGCTGCACCACGGAATCGCCGAGCGCACCGCGCAACTGGCCGTGGCGACGGTCGCCGCCCCCGAGTATGTGCTCGACGTCGGATGCGGCACCGGCTACCTGCTGCAACTGCTGGCTCGCCGCTATCCGAGGGCCAAACATCTGTGCGGGATCGACGCGGCCCCCCAAATGGTCTCCGTCGCAACGGGTCTCGCCCGCGACCCGCGATTGAGCTTCACCCGCGGCGTGGCCGAGGAGCTCAACTACGCCGACCGCGCCTTCGACCTGGTCGTCAGCACCACGTCATTCGATCACTGGTCCGATCAGCTGGTGGGTCTGCTGGAGTGCGCCCGGGTGCTGCGGCCAGGTGGAAAGCTTGTGCTCGTCGACCGGTTCTCGCTGTGTCTGGTGCCCACGCTGGCCATCACCCGCCGCGGCAAGGCCCGCACCCGGCGGCGCGCCGAGCGCCTGCTGCTGCAGGCGGGATTCCGGTCGCCGAAATGGCAACGGCTGCATGCCGGGACCATCAACGCGGTCACAGCGACGAAACCGGCTTAGTCCGCCTCGAACGGCCGGAAAGAGCCGTCGAGCACCTGCAGATGACCGATCGTGCGTCCGGTGACTTTCTCGGGATCGACCAGCGTCAATTCCACTGCGGCCCGGGCGAATTCGTCGGCCGCGGCGGTCTCGTCGAATTCTCGGGCATAGTAGGCCAGTCCGGGGGTGAGGATCGGTTTCGACGGCGACAGGGCATTCACCGCGATGTGGTGATCGGCGAGATCGAATGCCGCGCACTGGGTCAGATGCTCGAGCGCCGCCTTGGATCCGCCGTACCCGGGTAGCACGCCGCCGCTGCGGTCCGGATACGGCCCGTTACCGGGGAGCCTCGATGCCACCGAGCTGATGTTGATGATCGACCCGCGGCCCGCCTCGATCATGTCGGGGCACACCAGCTGCATCAGCTCGTAGGCGGCAAAGACGGCGATGTCGAAATGCCGGCGATACGCCGTCAGCGGGACGCTGAGGAATCCCGGCCAACCCGGTTTGACGGCGCCGGTTGCCGGCTTGGCGGCCTGGGCGCGCGGTGCGCCGCCGGGCGGGCGGGGCCGGCCGGGCGCGGTGAAGGCCGCGTTGTTCACGAGAATAGTGATGGGCCCCAGCGCTTCTCGCGTCGTGCCCACCAACCGGGCGACGTCCTCGCGTTCGGTGAGGTCGGCCCGGATTGCCACCGCGCGTCCGCCCGCGGCCTCGATGTCGGCGACCGTCTCGCCGATGGTTCCGGGCAACCGCTCGTCCCACACCTGCTCGGTGCGTCCCACGACCGCCACGGCGGCGCCTTCCGCGGCCAGGGCCAGCGCAATCGCCCGGCCCAGTCCGCGGCTGCCGCCGGTGACGATCGCGGCCCGTCCGGCCAGCCGCGCCGTCACCGCGTCACCCCGTGCACCACGATGGCGGTGGTCTGCTCCACCCACGCATCGTCGAGCGCGTCCTCCGGGCGCAGCAGCATGCGCAGCATCGTGGCTCCCCCAATCAACTCGATCAACCGGTCCGGATCCACATCGGGATGCGCCTCACCCCGGTCGACGGCGTCACTCAGCCGCACCCGCACGGTCGCGAACAGATCCGCGAACCGGGACATCACCCGGGCGTTGAGGGCGGGGTCGGCGGTCATGTCGGCCACCAGGCCCGGCAGGGCGGCGCGGACGACGGGTGTGGTGAAGACGTCGCGGGTGGCCTCGATCATCATGCGGATGTCGGCCGCGAAGTCCCCGGCCGGCGCCTCCAGCGCGGTGGGCGCCACCGGGAAAGCCGCCTCGTGTACCAGTTCGGCCTTGCTGGACCACCGGCGATACAGCGCCGATTTGGTGGTTCCGGCGCGCTCGGCGACCGCCGCCAGGCTGAGGTTGGAATAGCCCATTTGGACAAGCAGTTCCGCGGTGGCCGATAGGATGGCCGAGTCGATACGCGGGTCCCGCGGGCGGCCGGCGCCGGGGGCCTTGTCAATGGCGGACGGGTCTGCTTTCATAACGCTACCTACCGTATCGTAATTGCCGCGCCGACGTCTCGACGAGTTGAAGTCTCAAAGAATGGAGGCCCCCGTGGCCAATGAACCCGTGCTCGACAAGGTCGACCGGCTTCAACGTTCCAGCCGAGACGTCACAACGCTACCCGCGGTGATGTCGACATGGCTGTCGACCGTCCTGCCCCCCGGCGCGGCGCCGGAGGTGACCGTCGAAAGCGGCGTCGACTCGACGGGAATGTCGTCGGAAACCATCATCCTGACAGCCCGGTGGCGCCAGGACGGCAAGCCCACCGAGCAGAAGCTGGTGACCAGGGTGGCCCCGGCCGCCGAAGACGTGCAGGTGTTCCCCACCTATCGGCTGGACCACCAATTCGAGGTCATCCGGAAGGTCGGCGAACTCACCGACGTCCCCGTCCCGCCGGTGCGCTGGCTCGAGCCCACCGGCAACGTGCTGGGCACCCCCTTCTTCGTGATGGACTACGTCGACGGCGTGGTGCCGCCCGACGTGATGCCCTACACCTTCGGCAACAACTGGTTCGCCGACGCGCCGGCCGAGCGCCAGCGCCAACTGCAGGACGCGACCGTGGGAGTGCTGGCGAAGTTGCACTCGATTCCCAACGCGAAGAACACGTTCGGCTTCCTGGCCGACGAGCAGATTGGCGACACCGCGCTGCGCAGGCATTTCAACTGGGTGCGGTCCTGGTACGACTTCGCGGTGCCCGACATCGGCCGCTCGCCGCTGCTGGAGCGGACCTTCACCTGGCTGGAAGACAACTGGCCGGCCGAATCGGCCGCGCGTGAACCCGTGCTGCTGTGGGGCGACGCACGGGTGGGCAACGTGTTGTACCGCGACTTCGAACCGGTGGCCGTGCTGGACTGGGAGATGGTCACCCTCGGCCCGCGCGAGCTCGACGTGGCGTGGATGATCTACGCGCACATGGTGTTTCAGGAGCTGACCGGGCTGGCCGGGCTGCCGGGCCTGCCCGAGGTGATGCGCGAGGACGACGTCCGCGCCACCTATGCGCGGCTGACCGGCGTGGAAGTCGGTGACCTGCGCTGGTTCTACGTCTACTCGGGCGTCATGTGGGCCTGCGTGTTCATGCGCACCGGCGCGCGCCGGGTGCACTTCGGGGAAACCGAGAGACCCGACGACGTCGAGTCGCTGTTCTACCACGCCGGGTTGATGCGAAGTTTGATCGGAGAGGACCACTAATGCTCGGACCGCTCGACGAGTTCCCGGTTCATCAGATTCCGCAGCCGATCGCGTGGCCGGGCTCCTCGGACCGCAACTTCTACGACCGCTCCTACTTCAACGCCCACGACCGCACGGGCGACATCTTCGTCATCAGCGGCATCGGCTACTACCCCAACCTGGGCGTCAAGGACGCCTTCTTCCTCGTGCGGCGCGGGGACACCCAGACCGCGGTGCACCTGTGCGACGCGATCGACCAGGACCGGCTCAACCAGCACGTCAACGGCTACCGGATCGAGGTCATCGAGCCGCTGCGCAAACTGCGGTTGGTCCTGGACGAAACCGAAGGCATCGCAGCCGATCTCACCTGGGAAGGCCTGTTCGACGTCGTGCAGGAGCAGCCGCACCTCATGCGGTCCGGCAATCGGGTGACGCTGGACGCCCAGCGGTTCGCCCAGCTCGGCAGCTGGAGCGGCCGCATCGCCGTCGACGGCGAGGAGATCGCCGTCGACCCCGCGATCTGGCTCGGCAGCCGCGACCGGTCCTGGGGCATCCGGCCGATCGGCGAGCCCGAGCCCGCGGGCCGGCCGGCCGACCCGCCGTTCGAGGGCATGTGGTGGCTGTACGTGCCGATGGCCTTCGACGACTTCGCCATCGTGCTGATCATCCAGGAAGCGCCCGACGGCTTCCGCTCGCTCAACGACTGCACCCGGATCTGGCGCGACGGACGCGTCGAGCAGCTGGGCTGGCCGCGCGTGGCGATCCACTACCGGTCGGGCACGCGGATACCAACGGGCGCCACCATCGACGCCACCGCCCCCGACGGGACGCCGGTGCGCTTCGACGTGGAGTCGAAGCTGCCGGTGCCCATCCACGTCGGCGGCGGCTACGGCGGCGACTCGGACTGGCTGCACGGAATGTGGAAGGGCGAGAAGTTCGTCGAACGCCTGACCTACGACATGACCGACCCGGCGATCGTCGCACGGTCCGGCTTCGGGGTCATCGACCACGTCGGGCGCGCGGTGTGCCGCGACGGCGACGGCGAACCCAGGGAGGGTTGGGGCCTCTACGAGCACGGCGCGCTGGGCCGCCACGACCCGTCCGGGTTCTCCGACTGGCTCACCGTCGCCCCCTAGGCGGCCCGCTCAGCGCCGGTAGCTCGCGCCGGGGTGGTCGTCCGGAAGGAGCGGTCCCGCTCCCCCGAGCCGTTCCCGTAGGGTGCCGCGCGCCGGGCACGCAGGTACCCGCCCGCGGCGACGCAGCTCGGGCACAACGAGCTTCGCGAAGTCGACGAAGGTCCCGGGGGTAATCACGTAGGCCAGATTGAACCCGTCGACGTCGGCCTCCTCGACCCAGCGTTCGAGTTCGTCGGCCACCTCCCCCGGCGACCCGGTCAGCACCGGGCCGCGGCCACCGAGGCCGACCTCGTCGGCGAGTTCCCGAACAGTCCAGGCGCGATCGGGATCCGCGGTGGTGAACGAGGCCAGCGCGGATCGGTTGGCATCGGTCTGGACGTAGCGCAGCGGCTCATCGGGGTCGAGCTCGGCCAGGTCGACCCCGGTCCAACCGCCGAACAGGGCCAGCGCCCCGGCGGGGCTGACAAAGCGCCGGTAGTCAGCGAGTTTGGCGACGGCTTCGTCATGGGTTTCGGCCACCACCGGGGTGACCATGGTGAAGACCTTGATGGACCGGGGATCGCGGCCCAGCTCGGCGGCGGCCTGCCGCAGGGCGCGCACGGGGCCGCGCACAATCTGCGGCGTCGGGCCGGACACAAAAACGGCCTCCGCGTGGGCCGCGGCGAACCGGACGCCGCGCGGCGAGGCGCCGGCCTGGAACAGCACCGGGGTGCGCTGCGGCGACGGCTCGCACAGGAACGGGCCGGGAACGGAAAAGTGCCGGCCTTTGTGCTCGATGTCGTGCACCTTCGCCGGATCTGTGAACACTCCCCGCTCCCGGTCGCGCACCACGGCGCCGGCCTCCCACGACGCCTCCCACAGCTTGTAGCAGACCTCGAGATACTCGTCGGCGATCTCGTAGCGCTGGTCGTGCGGGATCTGCGCGTCCAGCCCGAGGTTGCGTGCGGCGCTGTCCAGATACGACGTGACGATGTTCCACGCCACCCGCCCCCCGGTCAGGTGATCCAGCGTCGAGAGCCGGCGCGCCAACGCGTAGGGCTGTTCGTAAGTCAGCGACAGCGTGATGCCGAAGCCCAGGGTCTGCGTCACCGCCGCCATCGCCGACACCGCCGCGGTCGGGTCGTTGACCGGGAACTGCGCGGCATCGATGACCGCCGCGTCCCGCGAGGCGCCGTACACGTCGTAGACGCCCAGCACGTCGGCGAGGAACAGGGCATCGAAGCCGCCGTCTTCCAGGATGCGGGCCAGCTCGGTCCAGTACCCGAGTTCGCGATACCGGTAGCCCTGATCCTCGGGATGGCGCCACAGCCCCGCCGATTGATGGCCCACGCAAGCCATGTCGAAGGCATTGAGAAAGATCCTGCTCATCAGCTCATCCGATCTGGTCCGCGCGCGTCTCCCGCGCCGCACAGGCCGCCGCGAAGCTGATCGCCGCGAGCACGCCGAAATAACCCACGATCAGCCAGGGGCTGCCGCCGCCGACCGCCAGCAGCGCCGCGGCGATCAAGGGCGCGAACCCTCCCGACAGGACCGCGCCGATCTGGTACCCGAGCGACGAGCCACTGTAGCGTATCCGGGTGTCGAACAGCTCGGCGAACCACGCCGCCTGCGGACCGTACATGGCGTCGTGAACGACGTTGACGCCGAACACGATTGACGCTACGACCGCGATCGCCGAGCCGGTTGCGACCGCCACGAAGAACAGCGCGAGCGCTACGACGCCGGCCAGCGCGCCGAACAGGTACGGCGGCCGCCGACCCACGCGGTCCGACAGCAGCGCCCAGCCGGGAGTGCTGATGAAGCCGAGCGCCGACGATATCGACACCGCGATCAACCCGACGCTATTGCCCTTGCCGAATGAATCCTGCAGGTAGGTAAGCGAATACGTGGTCAGCAGAACGAACAGTGCGATCTGCGACAGGCGCAGACCCGTGGTGATCAGCACATTGCGCGGCTGGCTGCGCAGCGCCTCGAACACCGGCAGACGCGCGAGCTCATCGCGCTCCCGCAGCCGGCCGAAGACGTCGGCGTCGGTGAGCCGCAGTCGCAGAAACAATCCGATCGCGACCAGAACTGCGCTGAACAGAAACGGAAGTCGCCAACCGAACGCGAGGAAGTCGGCCGGGCCGGTCGCGCTGCGGGTCAGGTAGAAGACCGACGTCGCCAGCAACATGCCAGCCGGGGAACCGAGCTGGGTGAAGCTGCCGAACAGCCCGCGGCGACCGGGCGGCGCGTGCTCCACCGATAACACCGCCGCGCCGCCCCACTCGGCGCCCACGGCCAGCCCCTGCAGGACCCGCAGCGTCGCCAGCAGGACCGGCGCAAACAGCCCGGCCGTCGCATAGGTCGGCAGCAGGCCGATCGCGGTGGTGACCAGTCCCATCACCAGCAGCGCGGCCACCAAAACCGCTTTGCGACCCAGGCGGTCTCCGAAATGGCCGGAGACGACAGCGCCGATCGGGCGCGCCCCGAAGCCGGCGGCGTAGGTCGCGAAGGTGGCCAGCGTCCCCGCGGTGGGGGAAATGTGCGGAAAGAACAGCGGCTTGAAGACGAGCGCGGACGCGGTCGCGTACAGGTAGAAGTCGTACCACTCGATGGTGGTGCCGACCATGCTGCCCAGGGCGACGGTTCGCAGGTCCGGCCTGATGTCGGCCGCCGGTGCGGTGGTAATCACGTGGCGATCACGTAGACGCACGCTAACCAAAGTCCCGACGTCAACGTATGTTTGCCCTCGCCGTGATGCGAACGCGCGAAACCGGCGCCGGCATTTGCCGCACGAAACCGTAGAAATTGTTGTTGACTGGTGCGCGTGCCAAATCCGCCGTGGATCGTCGACGTCGTCGTGGTCGGCGCAGGCTTTGCGGGGCTTGCCGCGGCGCGCGAGCTGGCCCGCCAGGGTCACGACGTGGTGGTGTTCGAGGGCCGCGACCGCGTCGGGGGTCGATCCTTCACCGGCAGCGTGGCGGGGTTGCCCGCCGACCTCGGGGGCACCTTCGTCGGGCCGACCCAGGACGCGGTCCTGGCGCTGGCGGCCGAACTCGACGTCCCGACCATCCCGACCCACCACGACGGCAAGAACGTGATCCACTGGCGCGGCTGGACGCATGCCTACCGCGGCACCATTCCCAAGCTCTCGCTGACCGGGCTGCTGGACATCGGCCGGCTGCGTTGGCAATTCGACCGGATCGCCCGCAGCGTCCCGCTGTCGGCGCCGTGGAACGCGCGCCGTGCGCGCGAGCTCGACGACGTGTCGCTCGGCGACTGGCTGCGGGCCGTGCGCGCCACCGCCTCATCGCGCGACCTGCTGGCGATCGTGGCGCGGGTGACCTGGGGATGCGAACCGGACGACGTGTCGATGCTGCACGCGGCCCGCTACACGCACGCCGCCGGTGGCCTGGACCGGCTGCTCGACGTCGAGAACGGCGCCCAACAGGACCGTTTCCCGGGCGGCACCCAGCAGATCGCCCAGGCCGCGGCCGCCGAGTTGGGCACCCGTGTCGTGCTGGGCGCGCCGGTCCGGCGCATCGACCGGCACGGCGCCGGGGTGACGGTCACCACCGACGTCGGCCAGGCCGAGGCGGGGTTCGTGGTCGTCGCGGTGCCGCCCGCCCATCGCGCATCGATCGAGTTCGCGCCCCCGCTGCCCGCCGAGTACCACCAACTCGCCCAGCATTGGCCGCAGGGCCGGCTCAGCAAGGCCTACGCCGCGTATTCCACGCCCTTTTGGCGCGCCAACGGCTTCTCCGGCCAGGCGCTGTCCGACACCGGACCGGTGTTCATCACCTTCGACGTCAGCCCGCACGCCGACGGGCCCGGTGTGCTGATGGGCTTCGTCGATGCGCGCGCGTTCGACTCGCTCTCCCCGGAGCAGCGCCGCGACGACACGCTGCGCTGCTTTGCGACGCTGTTCGGCGACGACGCGCTCAAGCCGCTCGACTACGTCGACCACTGTTGGGGCGCAGAGGAATTCGCGCCCGGCGGGCCTACCGCCGCGGTCCCGCCCGGATCGTGGACCCGGTTCGGGCGGTGGCTGCGCGAGCCGGTCGGCCCCATCCACTGGGCCGGCACCGAGACCGCGGACGAATGGACCGGGTTCCTCGACGGCGCCGTCAGGTCCGGCCAGCGGGCGGCCGCCGAGATCACCGCCCTGCTATGAGCTGATCCGCACGTCGGCGGTCACCGATTCCGCGAGCGCCCGCAAATGGTGGTTGACCTCACGCGGGTGTTCGAGCATCGAGCAATGGCCGCCGGGCAGCTCGACCAGGCCCACCACGTTGGGCGCGGTGCCCGCGATCCTGCGGGCCTGGCTGATCGGGGTGAGCCGGTCGCGTTCGCTGCCGATGACCAGGGTCGGCACCGTCAATCCGTCCAGCTCCAGGTACCGCGACCCCAACGCCGCGACCAGCATCCGTGCGCAGCCGGCGCGCCCCGCGGGTGAGGTCTGTTCGAAGAACTGGTGCACGATCCTTGCCACGCTCGGGTCGGCGTCCCGGCCCACCGCCAGCATTCCGACGAAGTAGCGGCTCGGGATGCGGGCGGCGCTCGGGATCGGGAACCCACCGAACGTGTGGATCAGAGCGCGGGCGGCGGCCACCCGGGCCGGCGACAGCCCGTGTGGCACCGACAGCAGTTGCACCTTGCGGACCAGGTCACCGGTCGTGGTGTTGATCAGCGCGACGGCATCGGCGCGCCGGCGAACCATGTGCCGGTACCGCGCAGACCACGCGGCGATGGTGATGCCACCCATCGAATGTCCAGCCAGTATCGCGCGTTCGTGCGGCGCCAACGTCGCATCAAGCACCGAATTCAAGTCGGAGGCAAGGTGTTTCAGGCTGTATCCGTCGCGCCGGGGCATACCGCTGCACCCATGGCCGCGGTGATCGAAGGCGATCACCCGGTAATCGTTGGCCAGATCGGCGATCTGGTAGGCCCAGGCCCGGATGGCGCACGTGATGCCGTGCGTCAGCACGATCGGGTAGCCGTCGGGCGGCCCGAACACCTCGGCGTGCAACCGGGTGCCGTCGGTCGCCCGGACGGCCACCGTCTGGCTCGGGGGCAGCACGTGCGGGTACGGATCGATTGCACGAGCCGATCGTCGAGCGCTCATCGCGCACCCCCCTCCAACACGGCCCCGTCGCCGCAGTTAAGGACGCCCGCAAGTTTATCCCTAAGGTCCGTTCGGATTCGGTAAATCCGGCAAACTAATAACCGTGTACCCGATGTCCCGTCGGGAATTCATCGCGGCAACCACCGGCGTGGTCGGCGGCGGGCTGCTGGCCGCCTGCGCACCGTGGCACCCCCCGCCGCCGCAACCGCCGTGGCCGGACGCCCGGTCGGTCCTGATCGTCGGGGCGGGGATGGCCGGCCTGTCCGCCGCCCGCAGCCTGGCCGACGCGGGATGGCCGGTCCGGGTGATCGAAGCCCGCGACCGCATCGGCGGCCGGGTCCACACCGATCGTGACTGGGGCGCCCCGCTGGAGATGGGCGCGTCGTGGATCCACGGCACGTCCGACAACCCCATGGTGCCGCTGGCGCGGCAAGCGCAAGCGAAGCTGGTCACGACCGACTATTACAGCTGGGCCAGGCTCGTGGTCGATCCCGAACTCGCCCCGCTCGACTACGACCCGACACTGTGGCGCGCCTTTGTGGAACGGGCGCGGTACCAAGTCGACGGCGGCAGCCTGGCCGCCGCCGACTTGAGCACCGCCAACATCGCCACGATCGCCTGCGCGCCGCGCGGCAACAAAAACCCCGCGCCCCCCCCGGA
>NZ_LZJM01000325.1:0-1187 GCF_001667665.1 Mycobacterium sp. E342 | reverse complement strand
CCGCCGGTCAGATCGACCCGTAGCACCAGGGTGTTAACGAAAAACCCGACCAGCTCATCTAGAGCGGGATCGCGCCGCCCGGCGATCGGGAACCCCACCGCCACATCAGTACTGGCGCTCAGTTTGGCCAACAACACTGCCAACCCGGCCTGGAGCACCATGAAACTGGTCGCATCATGCGCGCGGGCCAGCCGGGTGATCTGCTGCTGCAACCCCGCCGGCCACTCGATCGCGATACTGGCCCCCCGATAATCGGCCACCGCCGGATAGGGCCGATCCGTGGGCAACACCAGCCGTTCAGGCATGCCGGCCAGCGCGTGCTGCCAGTAAGCCACCTGCGCGCCGATGCGGCTGTGTGGGTCGTCGAGGTCACCGAACTGCTCACGCTGCCAGAGTGTGTAGTCGGCGTACTGCACCGCCAACGGCACCCAACCCGGGACCTGCCCCACCGTCCGGGCGGCATACGCGGCGCCCAAATCCCGGATCAGCGGGGTGATCGACCAGCCATCAGCAGCGATATGGTGGGCCACCGCCACCAACACACACTCCTGGTCGCCTAACCGGAAAAGCTGGGCCCGCAACGGGATCTCAGCCACCAAATCAAACGCGTAGCCCGCCACCGCCGCGATCGCCTGGTCCAGCCGGGTATCCGACCAGCCGCTGGCATCGGTCACCGCCCAGCCGAAATCGGCCTGCTCGACCGGCACCACCTGCTGGTGAGGGATCCCGTCGATCGTGGGGAACAGGGTGCGCAGGCTTTCATGGCGGGCCACTAGATCACCGATCGCAGCCTGCAGGGCGTCCACGTCGAGTGGCCCCGTGAGGCGCACCGCGATGGGCATGTTGTAAACCGCCGACCGGCCCAGCAACTGATCGATAAACCACAACCGCAACTGGGCAAACGACAACGGCACCACTGCCGGCCGCTGCTGGGGCGCCAGCGGGGCCAGCCCACCCCCACCCCCGGCCTGGATACGGGGTGCCAACTGGGCGATGGTGGGCGCCTCAAACACCGCCCGCACCGACAAGTCAGCATCCAAGCCGGTGTTGATGGCGGCGATCAGACGCATCGCCGACAACGAATCCCCACCCAACTCGAAAAACGAGTCCTCCACCCCGACCCGCTCGAGGCCGAGGATCTCGGCGTAGATGCCGGCCAGCATTTCCTCGGTCAGATTGCCGGGGGC
>NZ_LZJM01000324.1:0-829 GCF_001667665.1 Mycobacterium sp. E342 | reverse complement strand
ACCGCAGACCGGCCCAGTAACTGATCGATAAACCACAACCGGGATTGGGCAAACGACAACGGCACCCGCTCCGGGCGTGGGCCGGCCACCAGGGGGGTCAGCCCACCCCCACCCCCGGCCTGGATACGGGGTGCCAACTGGGCGATGGTGGGCGCCTCAAACACCGCCCGCACCGACAAGCCGGTAAATAGGCTGGTGTTGATGGCGGCGATCAGCCGCATCGCCGACAACGAATCCCCACCCAACTCGAAAAACGAATCGTCCACCCCGACCCGCTCGAGGCCGAGGATCTCGGCGTAGATGCCGGCAAGCATTTCCTCGGTCAGATTGCCGGGGGCGCGATATCCCTCACCGGTGTAGTCGGGGGCGGGTAGGGCGCGGGTGTCGAGTTTGCCATTGACCGTCAACGGCAACGCCTCAAGCACCACGATCGCGGCCGGCACCATATAAGACGGCAACCGATCCGCGAGCTGGGTGCGGATGGCGACTGGATCCACGATCCCCGAAGCGGATTGGGTGATATAGCCGATCAGGCGCTTATCCCCGGGGTGGTCCTCGCGGGCAACCACCACCGCCTGGTCGATACCCTCCACATTGGCCAGGGCGGTGCGGATTTCACCCAATTCGATGCGATACCCACGGATCTTGACCTGCTCATCAACACGGCCCACATACTGCAACTGCCCATCCGGGCCCCAACACACCAAATCCCCGGTGCGATACATCCGCACCCCCGGTGCCCCGGTGAAGGCACACGCCACAAACCGCGACGCGGTCAATGGTGAGCGGCCCCAATACCCCACCCCCACACCATGACCGGCCACATAGA
>NZ_LZJM01000323.1:0-920 GCF_001667665.1 Mycobacterium sp. E342 | reverse complement strand
GGTGTTGAAGAGCGGGGCGGCCTATGTGCCGATGGATCCAGGATGGCCGACAGCGCGGATCGGTTTCCTGCTCACCGGCGCCGGCCACATACAACTCCCCGACCACCCCCACCGGCACCGCACGCAACCACCCATCGAGGACAAAGAAGCCCAGGTGGGCCAACGGCACCCCGATCGGGCTGACAGTGTTGCCGACATCGCCTGTGACGATCTCGCGTATCGAGGCATGCACCGTCGTCTCGGTGGTGCCATACATGTTGATCAGCCGCGGCGAGCCTCCATGGTGGACGAACCACGTCCCCAGACGCGCGGGCTCGAGGGCTTCCCCACCGAACACCACGGTCTCCAGCGTGAGCTGCTGGCCTAACCCCGGTGACAATCCATCAGCGCTTTGCAGCGCATAGAACGCCGACGGGGTCTGGCTCAACACACTGACCTGCTCGGCGGCCAGCAACGCATGGAAATCATCGGGGGAGCCGACCACCGCCTCGGGCACCACCACCAGCCGCCCCCCACCCAGCAGGGCACCAAAGATCTCCCATACCGAAACATCGAACGCATACGAATGCCACTGAGACCACACCCCCGCCCGCTCCAGGTACGCACCCGCCGACGCCAGCAGCGGGATCACGTTGTGGTGGGTAATAGCCACGCCTTTGGGGGTTCCGGTGGTGCCCGAGGTGTAAATCAGGTACGCAATATCTTCTGGCGTCGGGCCGGGCAACGCGGTAACCGGTTGGGCATCAATAGCGGGGTCGTTGACATCGATCACGACCAAGTCGTCGTAACCCTCAAGCCGTCCGGCCAACTCGGTGGTGGTGATAATCGTGGTCGGGGTGGCGTCGGTGAGCAGGAAACCGATCCGCGCTGTCGGCCATCCTGGATCCATCGGCACATAGGCCGCCCCGCTCTTCAACACC
>NZ_LZJM01000322.1:0-54129 GCF_001667665.1 Mycobacterium sp. E342 | reverse complement strand
ACGTCAGACATCTCCACTAAGCCCGGAGGTCCTCCCTTCTCACAGTCAAACCGTCAACAACGTTCGAGCCGGGTACAGCTAGAGCTTGCTGATCGGCGCGTGGTTGTGCATCAGCTTGACCCGCCCCGCGCTGCCGAAATCGATGAGTGACATGGCGGATTCGCCGACCCCGGAAACTTCTTCGACCCGTCCCAGCCCGTACTTGTCGTGGGTCACCCGGTCGCCCGGCTCGAGCACCAGCAGCGGGCGCTTGCCCGCGGCCGAGCGGGTCGGGGCCGCGCGCGGCGTACCGAACCGGCCGGCGCCGCTCACCGGCGCGCTGAACGACGGGGCCGGCGCGGTGCGCCGCCACTCGATGAGTTCCTGCGGAATCTCCCGCAGGAAACGGGATTCCGGGTTCAGCATCGGCTGCCCCCAGGAGGACCGGACGATGGCCCTGCTCAAGTACAGCCGTTGACGGGCGCGGGTGATGCCGACGTAGGCCAGCCGCCGCTCCTCGGACAGTTCGACCGGGTCGTCCAGCGCCCGCATGTGCGGGAACATCCCGTCCTCCCAGCCGGTGACGAACACCACCGGGAACTCCAGCCCCTTGGCGGTGTGCAGCGTCATCAGGGTGACCATGCCGGCGTCGTTCTCGGGGATTTCGTCGGTGTCGGACACCAGCGAGACGCGTTCCAGGAATTCCGCGAGCACACCGGTGTCCGGTACGTCTTCGTCCTCCGGGGCCTGCAGCGACTCGCCCAGCGCGGCGGCGTTGGCCCGGTCGGTGCTGAATTCGTGTGCCACACTGACGAGTTCGTTGAGGTTGTCCAGGCGGGCCAGATCCTGGGGATCGGTGGAGGATTCCAGCTCCCGCCGGTAACCGGTCCGTTCGAGCACCGATTCGACCAGGTCGCCGAGATCCTCGTCGAGGCGCCCCCTGAGCTCATCGAGCAACTCGACGAAACCGGCGATCGCCTTCTCCGCGCGCGAATTGAGCATCGGCACTTTGCCTTCGGCGGCGGCCACCAGCGCGTCGGCGAACCTGGCGCCGGTGTTCTCGGCGTACACCGCGACGCAGGCCTCGGCACGATCCCCGATGCCCCGACGCGGGGTGTTGAGGATGCGCCGCATGCTGACCGCGTCGCCCGGGTTGTCCAGCACGCGCAGGTAGGCGACGATGTCGCGGATCTCCTTGCGCTCGTAGAAGCGCACTCCCCCAACGACTTTGTAGGGAATCCCGGCGCGGATGAACACCTCTTCGAACGACCGCGAGGAGTTGTTGGTGCGGTAGAACACGGCCACGTCGTTGTAGGTGATCTCGCCCCGATCGGCGAGCGCATCGATCTCCTCGGCCACGAACCTGGCCTCGTCGTGCTCGTTGTCCGCGACGTAGCCGACGATCAACTCGCCGGCGCCCGCATCGGTCCACAGCCGCTTGTCCCGGCGACCGGCGTTGCGGGCGATCACCGAGTTGGCCGCGGACAGGATGTTTTGCGTCGAGCGGTAATTCTGTTCCAGCAGAATGGTTGTCGCGTCCGGATAGTCGCGCTCGAAGTCCTCGATGTTGCGGATGGTGGCGCCGCGGAACGCATAGATCGACTGATCGGCGTCACCGACCACGCACAATTCCGCCGGCGGCACGTCGTCCGGGGATTCGGCGACGTCGTGACCGACCAGCTCCCGCACCAGCACGTACTGCGCATGGTTGGTGTCCTGATACTCGTCGACCAGGACATGACGGAACCGCCGGCGGTAGTGCTGGGCGATCTGCGGGAAGGCCCGCAGCACCGCGACCGTCTCGCCGATCAGGTCGTCGAAGTCCAACGCGTTCGCCGCGCGCAGCCGCCGCTGGTACTCGCCGTACACCGAGGCCACGGTGCGGACCAGGTCGTCGGAATCGTCCGTCAGTTTGGCCACCGCCTCGGCGGGGTCGATCAGCTCGTTCTTCAGGTTGGAGATGGCGTTGGCCAGCAGCCGGGGCGAGTAGCGCTTGATGTCGAGCCCCATGTCGCGCCCGATCATCTGCAGCAGACGACGCGAATCGTCGGCGTCGTAGATCGAGAAGTTGGAATTGAGGCCTTCGATCAACGACGCCTGGTTGCGCAGGATGCGCACGCACGTCGAGTGAAAGGTGGACACCCACATGGCGCGGGCACGGTTGCCCACCAGCCGTACCACGCGTTCGCGCATCTCGGCCGCGGCTTTGTTGGTGAAGGTGATGGCCAGGATCTGGCCCACCCCGACGCCCCGCGCGGCGATCAGGTAGGCGATGCGGCGCGTCAGCACCGCGGTCTTGCCCGAGCCGGCCCCCGCGACGATCAACAGCGGCGAGCCCTCGTGCACCACCGCCTGGCGCTGTTGCGGATTGAGGCCGTCGAGCAGCTGATCTGCTTCGGAGCTCAGATTGGCGTCGGTTACGTACACACTCATGTTGGTCCAAACTTACCGCCGGCCACCGACGCAACGTGCCAAGACGCCCGACCGGGTTGGCGCCGCGGCGGCGGGTCTGGGGCCAAATCCCGTCTACAAAACGGGTCTTTCGCAATCCAATAGGCGGCCGGTTTGAAAATGCCGACCAATTACACCCGCGTCTAAAAAGATCGTCATAATCGCGCCGGAGTTTGCGTCTTCGTCAAATCATTCACCATCGGCGATAACACTCAATTTCACCCCCCGTTACGGAATTCCACACCGGCAGGCAACCGCGGCCTGGGGCGTCGGCGCGGTGAACACCGAGGCTTGCCGCCCGCCGCGGCGCATGTTGGCCAGCTCGCGAAGACGTTTTTGCGCCGGACCTCTTTCTAATGGCACACTCGTTTTGTGCTCGACGCGCAGCGCCATCGGCAGCTCTGCACCCCGAACTGCCGCCGATTTTTCTACGGGTACCGGTTAGCGGTCCCCGTGGTCTAACTGCTTTCGCCAGAGCCCCGTGGTCCACTTCCGGAGATCGGGGCTCGTCTCGTTGTGAGGCCCGAAACCGGATGAGACCAGAACCCCCACATCCCGACAATGCGGAGTTAGCAGAGATGAAGGTTGAGACGGTGGAAACCCCACAAGCCGCCGACGCCGACGAGTTGAGCATCGACGAGTTGCGCCACGAGATCGACCGCCTGGACGCCGAGATCCTCGCCGCGGTGAAGCGGCGCACCGAGGTGTCCCAGGCGATCGGCAAGGCCCGGATGGCATCCGGCGGCACGCGGCTCGTCCACAGCCGCGAGATGAAGGTGATCGAACGCTACAGCGAGCTCGGTCCCGACGGTAAGGACCTGGCGATCCTGCTGCTGCGGTTGGGCAGGGGCCGGCTCGGTCACTGAGGCCTGCCCTCGCGACGTCCGGGGAGCTGCCCCCGGCGCCGCGCACGCGATTAGGGTCGAACTATGACCTCCGTGCCAAGCCTCCCCGACATCACCGCCACCGCAGCGTGGGATGCCCTGCGCAGGCACCACGAACAAATCGGCACGACCCATCTGCGCCAGTTCTTCGACGAGGATCCCGACCGCGGCCGCGAGCTCACCGTCTCGGTCGGCGACCTCTACATCGACTACAGCAAACACCGCGTCACCCGAGAAACCCTGCGGCTGCTCATCGATCTGGCGCACGCAGCTAACCTCGAGGAGCGCCGCAACCAGATGTTCGCCGGCGCTCACATCAACGTGTCGGAGGATCGGGCGGTGTTGCACACCGCGCTGCGACTGCCCCGCGACGCCGAGTTGATCATCGACGGCCGCAACGTCGTCGAGGACGTGCACGCCGTGCTGGACCGGATGGGCGACTTCACCGACCGGTTACGCAGCGGTGAATGGACCGGGGCCACCGGAAAAAGAATCAGCACCGTGGTCAACATCGGCATCGGCGGGTCGGATCTGGGTCCGGTGATGGTCTACCAGGCGCTGCGCCATTACGCCGACGCGGGAATTTCGGCCCGCTTCGTCTCCAACGTAGACCCGGCCGACCTCATCGCCACATTGTCCGACTTGGACCCCGCCACAACGCTTTTCATCGTGGCGTCGAAGACGTTCTCCACGCTGGAAACCCTGACCAACGCGACCGCGGCGCGCCGCTGGCTGACCGACGCGCTCGGTGACGCCGCGGTGGCCAAGCACTTCGTGGCCGTTTCCACCAACAAGCGGCTGGTCGACGACTTCGGCATCAACACCGACAACATGTTCGGCTTCTGGGATTGGGTCGGCGGACGGTACTCGGTCGACTCGGCGATCGGCCTGTCGGTGATGGCAGCCATCGGCAAGGAGGCCTTCGCCGACTTCCTGTCCGGGTTCCACATCGTGGACCGGCATTTCAGGACCGCCCCGCTGGAGTCCAATGCGCCCGCGCTGCTCGGGCTGATCGGGCTGTGGTACTCCAACTTCATGGGCGCCCAGTCGCGCGCCGTGCTGCCGTATTCCAACGACTTGGCGCGATTCGCGGCCTACCTACAGCAGCTGACCATGGAATCCAACGGCAAGTCGACGCGCGCCGACGGCACCCCGGTCACCACCGACACCGGCGAAATCTTTTGGGGCGAGCCGGGAACCAACGGCCAGCATGCCTTCTACCAATTGCTGCATCAGGGCACCCGGCTGGTGCCGGCCGACTTCATCGGCTTCAGCCAGCCCCTCGACGACCTGCCCACCGTCGAAGGCACGGGCAGCATGCACGACCTGCTGATGAGCAACTTCTTCGCCCAGACCCAGGTGCTGGCTTTCGGCAAGACAGCCGAGGAGATCGCCGCCGAAGGCACGCCGGCCGACGTCGTGCCGCACAAGGTGATGCCGGGCAACCGGCCGTCGACCTCGATCCTGGCCGACCGGCTCACGCCGTCGGTGCTGGGCCAGCTGATCGCGCTCTACGAGCATCAGGTCTTCACCGAGGGTGTCGTGTGGGGCATCGACTCGTTCGACCAGTGGGGCGTGGAGCTGGGCAAGACCCAGGCGAAGGCATTGCTCCCGGTGATCACGTCCGACGCCTCGCCGGCGCCGCAGTCGGACAGCTCGACCGACGCGCTGGTGCGCCGCTATCGGACCGAGCGCGGACGCACCAGCTAACAGCCCTCAACCCGTGCGGCTCACGACGTCGGAGCCCACTCGCCGCACGAAGGTGCGCAAGCGTTCCACGGTCGCGGTCTGCGGCTCGCTGAGGTGCAGCTGCAACAGTTCGCGTCCGGCGGCGTGCAGGATCCGCGCCGTGTATTCGGGGTCGTGCACATGGGGATTGTGGCGCAACAGTTCACGGACGAAGAACTCGAGCACCACGGCCTGAGATTGAGCCAGCCGCGCGTACAACTCCGGTGGCGCGCCCTGCGGCGGGAACAGGAACAGTCGCCACGTTGCCGGGTGGGCATCGACCGCGGCCAGCACGCCGTCGAATGCGACGACCAGCGACCGGTCCTCGGCGACGGCATCCAACCCCGAGACCGCCTCGGCGAACTGAGCGCCGGCCCGGGCCGCCTCACGGTCGATCAGGGCGACGAAGAGTCCCGCCGGGTCACCGAACAGCTGATAAATCAACGACCGATTGATGCCGGCCGCCTCGGCGATGCGGTTCGGCGTCGCCGCGTGGAATCCATCGGCGTCGACGATCGCGTGCGTGACGTCGAGGATCTGCTCGCGCCGGCCTTCGGCGGTCATGCGCCGCTTCGGGTGGCCCGCACTCATGCTTGACAGCATAACTAACAAGTTGTGAGTATTGCTCACGAACTGTTAGTTAATGGGAGGCAGCGATGGTCACGAACTACCCCGAACTCGCCGCGCGAGTCCGCAGCCAGCGCGAATTGCAGCCCCAGCTGTATGGAGACTTCGACTTCGACCGGCGGCCGGATCGTCTGGCCACGGAGCCGGACGTCGACTCGGCCCTGCCCGCCTGGATCGCCGACCGAGCACCCATCCTGCAGGACGACCGCGTGGTCGAGCTGATGAGCACGGCCACCCTGCTCGGCGACGTCGTCGCGGATCCCTATGCGGCACTGATGGCTTCGCGCAGCGTCGCCCAGCTCATCGACATGCTCAAGACGGCCTGCCGAGAGGGAATCGAGGCGGTGCCCGACGCGCCCCCGGAGCTGGTTTCGTTCATCGCCGCCATGGAGGCCACCCCGCAGTGGATCGACTTCGACCTGGTCCGTGAGGGCGCCCGCCAGGAGCGAATCCCCGCAGCGCTGTTGGCCCCCTTCATCACGCGGGGGGCCTTCATCGCGACCTTCACCAACACCTACGCCGCGCTGCCGATGGCCCTCACCGGCGCACTCTCGGGCAAGCGGGCCGCCCGGCGGGTGAACGAGACTGCCAGCTTCTTCGCCGTCACCACCCTGCCCGGGGCGCTGGACCGTTTCGGCCCCGGTTTCGAAGCGGCCGCCATGGTCCGGCTGATGCACTCGATGGTCCGCTACAACGCCCTCAAGAAATCCGACAAGTGGGATGCCGCCGTGTACGGCATGCCGGTGCCGCAGGTCGACCAGATGCCGGCCGGAATGATCGGCCAGTACCTGTTGGCCCGCAAGGCGCGCCAACAGGGCCGGACGAAGTTCACCGCGCAAGAGCGCGCCGTCGTCGAGTTCGCGAGGTATCGCTGCTTTTTGCTCGGCCTGCCGGAAGAACTGTTGCCCGCCGAACCGGCCGACATCATCCACGTCATGCACGCGCGCTCGGCACTGCTGCGCGACGGATTCGACAGCATCTGCCAGGAACTCGTCCGCGGCACGATGGCGGCCTACTTGCGGCCCGACACCACTCTGTTCGATCGTTGCGCCGAAGCGGTCGAAAAGAGTTTCAGCAAGCTGACTTTCGTTCGCACCTTCTGCAATGGAAATCGTGAGATCGCCGAAGCCATGGGCGTCTCGATGGGGCCGACGGACCTCGTTCGCGTCGCCCTCACCGCTCCCTTCATCCTCGGTCGTTTCACCGCGGTGAGCCACGCCAGTCGCATCCCCGTGCTTCGGGACGTCACCGACGCCTACGTCATCGGGCTTCTCAAGCTACGGCTGGCGACCTACGGCAAACCCGAATTCACCAGCGACGCGGCGCATTACACGCCGGTACCGCACTGACTCAGGCGAACCACTTGGTGAGCGGGGGCGGCAGCACCCGCATCACCTGCACCAGCGGCGCCCACGGCCACCACGGCACCGCCGCCCGTCCCACCTCGCGTTCCATGGCGGCGACGAGCGCATTGACGCCGGTCTTGTTGTCCACCATCAACATCGTGCTGTTCGACTTGGCCGTCATCTCCGACTCGATGTAGCCCGGCTCGATGACCGATACCTTGATCGGGCCCTTGGCGTACTCGGCGCGCAGCGATTCACCCAGCGAGCTCAGCCCGGCCTTGCTGGCGGCGTACGCGGCCTTGACGCCCGGCACCCCCTTGTTGCCGAGGACCGACGAGATCAGCACCAGATGGCCCGACCCGCTCTTGTTGAACATCTCCAGCGCGGTCTCGATCTGCACCAGCGCGGCGACCAGGTTGGTCTCGAGGGTCGCCTTGTTCGCCCACAGCTTGCCCGAGCCCAGCTTCGCGCCCTTGCCGATGCCGGCGTTGACGATGACCCGGTCGATGCCGCCGAGCTCGTCGCTGAGTTCGCCGAAGACCTTCGGCACCTGCTCGTGGTCGTTCACGTCCAGCGCGGCGACGGCGATCTTGATGCCCGGATACTTCTGCGAGAGTTCGGCTTTCAGCTCGTCGAGCCGATCGGTGCGCCGGGCGCACAGCGCCAGGTCGCGGCCCTTGGCGGCGAACGCACGCGCCATGCCGGCGCCCAGACCGGAGCTGGCACCCGTGATGAGGATCTTCTGACGAGTCACCCGGGCAGCATATCGACAGGTGTCAAGTCGCGGGGCATCGCCTTATTGAGGCCTACTTGAGCAGCCGCGACATCCGCCGGTCGGCCAGCACCTTGCCGCCGGTCTGACACGTCGGGCAGTACTGAAAAGACTTGTCCGCGAAGGCAACTTCCCGCACGGTGTCTCCGCACACCGGGCAGGGCAGCCCGGTGCGCGCATGCACCCGTAGCCCGGAGCGCTTCTCCCCCTTGAGCGTGGCCGCCCCCTGCCCCACGGACCGGCTCACCGCGTCGCGCAGGACGGACACCATCGCGTCGTGCAGGGTGGTGAGCTGCTCGTCGGTCAGTTTCCCGGCCGTCGCGAACGGGGAGATCTTGGCGACGTGCAGGATCTCGTCGCTGTAGGCGTTGCCGATGCCGGCGATCACCTTCTGATCGGTGATGACGGTCTTGATCCGGCCGGTGTTGCCGGCCAGCAGCCCGCCGAGATCCTCGGCGCTCAGTTCCAGCGCATCGGGGCCCAGGGCGGCGATCCCGGGCACCGCCTGCGGGTCGGCGACGAGCCACACGGCGAGCCGCTTCTGGGTGCCCGCCTCGGTGAGGTCGAAGCCGGGCGCCTCGCCGGGCGTGCCCAGGTGCACCCGCAGCGCGATCGGGCCCTTGCCGGGGCGCAGCGGCGCCGCGGCCAGCCTGTCCGACCAGCGCAGCCAACCCGCCCGGGACAGGTGAGTGATCAGGAACAGCTCCCCGGCCTGCAGCCCCAGGTACTTGCCCCAGCGGTGGGCCCCCGTCACGGTCCGGCCGTGCAACGCGCTCGGCGGCGGGTCGAAGGTTTTCAGTACGGACAGCGCGGCGACGTCCACGCGGCCGATCGTCAAGCCGACGGCGTGGCGGCGCAGATGGTCGGCCAGCGCTTCGACCTCGGGCAGTTCGGGCACGCCTTTCAGTCTGCCGGTCTGAGCAAATAGGTGTCCATGATCCAGCCGTGCCGCGCCCGGGCCTCGGCCCGCAGCGCCGCAATGCGCGTGCCGACCTCGCCGACGGTGCCGGCCACCAGCAGCTCGTCCGGGGTGCCCAGGTAGGCCCCCCACCAGATTTCGGTATCGGGCGGACACGCCTGAAAGGAGCACTCGGCGTCGAGCATCACGACGGCCGCCCCCGACAGCCCCTGCTCGCGCAGCTTCCTGCCGGTGGTGATCAGTACCGGTTCGCCGACCTCGTTGAGCGGGATGCGGTGCCGCGCCGTCAGCGCCTGCACCGCGGTGATGCCCGGGATGACATCGAAGGTGAACTCCAGTTCACTCGCCACGGCGTCCAGGATGCGCAGCGTGCTGTCGTACAGCGACGGGTCGCCCCACGCCAAGAACGCGCCGACGCCGTCGGGGCCGAGTTCGGCGGCGATGGCCGCCGCCCAGACCCGCGCCCGCGCCGCGTGCCAGTCCGACACGGCCTCGCGGTAGGCGCCGTCAGAGCCCAAGTCGGCCGACCGTTTGGGGTCGGGCAGCTCGACGAATCGGTAGCCGGGCTCGCGGATGAACCGGGCGCAGATCTGCCGTCGCAGCGCCACCAGGTCGCTTTTCGCCTCACCCTTGTCCATCGCGAAGAAGACCTGGGTGTCGTTGAGCGCGTCGATCGCCTGGACGGTCACGTAAGCGGGATCACCGGCGCCGATGCCGATGACGTGGATGTGCCGGCCCAAGAAACCTCCTCGTTGCGTGAATCAGCTTGCCGAATTGCAACCTAAAGGGCCTAGTCGGGGCCGAAAGTACCCAGTACCATGGGTACCGTCTGCAACCCAATGAAGGGACGCCAGCGATGACCACCACTGCGGTCAAATCGAGTGGGCCAAGTCGTGAGGAGTTTTCCGACCGCCTACTCAAGGGCTCGGTGAGAAAGTCCTACGAACCCGTCGTCGACATCGACTGGGATGCGCCGCTGGACCCGGACAAGTTCTATCTGCCGCCTCGGCTGGTGTCGCTGTACGGGACGCCGATGTGGGACCAGATGACCCGCGAACAACAGATCGAGCTATCCCGCCAGGAGCTGGTCAACACGCTCTCGGCCGGCATCTGGTTCGAGAACATGCTCAACCAGTCGCTGTTGCGCACGATCCTGCACGAGGACCCCACCAGCTCCTCGACCCACTACAAGCTGACCGAGCTGGGTGACGAGACCCGCCACATGGTGATGTTCGGCAAGGCCATCGAGCGCATCGGCGCAAAACCGGTGCGGCCGCGGCTGTTCCACCGGATGATCATCAACGCCCTGCCACTGGCGTTCCAGCGGGGCTCGATGCTGTGGGTGGCCGCGTTGATCGGGGAGGAGATCTTCGACTCGCTGCAACGGCAGATGATGGACGACCCGGAGTTGCAGCCAATCATCCAGCGGCTTATGCGGATTCACGTCACCGAGGAGGCGCGCCACATCCAGTTCGCCCGCGACGGCGCCCGCAAACGCGTCGCCGAGATGCCCCGGTTCAACCGCTGGTTCATGGCGAACATCAACGGGCTGGGCGGGTACTTCTTCAACTACCTGTTCAGCAACCCGATCCCCTATGCGCGCACCGGCCTGGACCCGAAGCGGGCCCGGCGGGTCGCGCGGAGCAGCCCGCATCGCCGCGACATGCAGGTCGCCGGTTTCGCACCGCTGGCGGCATTCCTGACCGAGGTGGGCCTGATGGGACCCATCGCCCGCCGCGGCTGGAAGCGCAGCAGGTTTTTGTGACGCGGCCGCGCGACCCCGCCGAGCCCCGCCACCCCATCGCCGTCGTCGGCGCGCACCCCGGCGCCCGGTCGGCGTTGCTGGCCGCCGGCGTCACCGATTTCGTCGTCCTCGACGGGCCGGCCGCGGACCTACGGTCGAGGTTCGACGACAGCACCGACACCTGGCTGCTGACGACTGCCGGCGGCGAGGGCCTGCGGGCGAGGGCGGTCATCGCCGCCGGCCGGCCGCCCTTCGTGCCGTGGCTGCCGGACATCGCGGGCCGCGACGACTTCCTCGGCGAGTCGTTTCACGCGGCCACGTGGGTCCCCGGCTTCGATCCGTCCGGCAAGCGCGTCGCGGTCGTCGGCGCCGACGCCACCGCCGGCCACCACATGCGCCGGTTGGTCCGGGCGGCGGCGTCGGTCACCGTCTTCGCCCACGCACCGCGCCGGGTGGTCACCGAGATCCCGTTGTGGTCGACCCGGGCCAAGCGCTGGCTGCGCCAGCGCATCGCACCCACAGCCGAGCGCCGCTCGGTCGCGGTGGCCGGGTCGGCGATCGAGGCGGTGACCGCGTCGGGCATCCGCACCCGCGATGGCGTCGACCACCGCGTCGACGCGATCGTCTACGGCACCGGGTTCTCGGTCCTCGACGAGCCGGGCGACGCGACGCTCGTCGGTGCCGGCGGGCTGCCCATCCGGCGGGCGTGGCACGACGGTATGGAGCCGTTCTACGGGGTGGCGGTTCGCGGCTTCCCCAACTACTTCTTTCTCACCGGTTCGGACGTCGAGGCTCAGGCGCGCTATATCGCCGAGTGCCTGCGGGTGATGGACCGCACGGCCAGCGGCCGCATCGAGGTGCGCGCCAGCAGTCTGCGGGTGTTCAACGAGCGCGCCCGGCTCACACCCGACCAGGCGCCCCCGGTGGCGTCCGCCTTCGACCTGTCGTCCGCCGCGCCTGAGCGCGACGACACCTACGACGGCGCGGCGACGCTGGAGATCGCCGGCGGCACCCACCCGGTGCGAGTCCGGCTCACCGGCCATCTGGACCCGATCGACGGCCGCTACCACTGGCAGGGGACGCTGTTCGGTTCGCCATCGCGGCCGTTGCCGGACGAGGCGCTCAGGCAAACCCGGACGGCGACCTTGACGGTGGGCGGGCGCAGCGCCGCCGCGCGGATCGTCGAGCGGACGCCGTGGGGGACGCATTCGGTCGCCGGGGTGGGTGCTCCGCCGTACGCGCTCACCTGACCGCTCCCTTTTTGCGCTGCTCATCGAACCATTTCCGGGGGCATCCAGGCGTTCGGATGGCCCCGGAAGGTGGTAACTTCGGGACATGCGCGTGCTGCGCAGCGGATTCGAACGTCAGGTTCGGTGCGGTAGAGGCGGGGGCCTCGAACGGGTGGGGACGGGCACGCGCCTCACTCTTACCGCGCCGCGTGCCGCGCGCGTCCGGGACATGACCCTCGTGGGCTGCGCATTCCGGCGGCTTGCAGGCCGCTCGACCCGCATTCGACTTTTGCCGCTGAGGGCGGATACTCAAGCAGTTGGCCCGGCAGTAATTCGAGGAGCAGCGATGGAACCGGACGGCAGTACCCCGCTGGGCAGCCGGATTGTGACATCTCCTCGGTTTGTGATCCGGCCGGTGATCCCAGCGCCTCGACGCCGTAGGCCCCCGACGGGGAAGGGGTCGCGCAGGTGAGCTCGGTGGCTGAATCCCCCAGCTCACTGGCCGTCGCGACGCGCACGGACCAATCGGTCGCCATTCTGACCGTCGACGGCGTGCTCGACACCGCCAACTCCGCGGGGCTGCGTGACCACATCCTGCAGGCCACCCTGGACGAGCCCGCAGCCGTCATCGTCAACATCTCCGCGCTGAAGGTGCTCGCCGACTTGGCGTGGTCGACGTTCATCGGCGCGTACTGGCAGATCCGCAGCAATTCCCATGTTCCGGTTGTCCTGGTGTGCGCGCACCGCGGAACACGCGAGGCGATCACCCGCAGCGGCGTCGCCTACTTCATGCCGGTGTACTCGACCGAGAAGGCGGCGACGAAGGCACTCAGCCAGCAGAGCCGGCGTGCCGTGCGTCGTGCCGACGCGCGGCTTCCCGCCGACCTGACCAGCCTGCGCGAGTCACGCCGCCTGGTCCGCGAGTGGCTCACCGCCTGGTCGCAATCCACGCTCATCCCCGTCGCGTTGGTGGTGGTCAACGTGTTCGTCGAGAACGTGCTGGAACACACCGCGAGCGTCCCCGTGGTGCGGATCGAGAGCCATGGCGCGACGGCGACCATCGCCGTGTCCGACAGCAGCCACGCCCCGGCCCTGCGGCTGCCGTCCCCGGCGAACGGCATCGACGTGTCCGGCCTGGCGATCGTCGACGCGCTCTCACGCGCGTGGGGCAGCACTCCCACCGCGACCGGCAAGACGGTGTGGGCGGTGATCGGCCCCGAAAACCAGCTCTGACGCCTTATTGTGCTGGGAACCCGCGCACGGGTAGAACTAGAACACGTTCTAATCTCGTGTCACGACCCGTTTCCAGGAAGGCAGATGACGTGCGGTTCACCTACGCGGAGGCGATGACCGATCACCGGTACTACATCCCGCTGGCCCAGGCGGCCGAGGCGGCCGGGTACCACGCGATGACGATCGCCGACAGCATCGCCTACCCCTTCGAGTCCGACTCGAAGTACCCCTACACGCCCGACGGGGATCGCGAGTTCCTGGACGGCAAGGAGTTCATCGAAACCTTCGTGCTGACAGCGGCGTTGGGCGCAGTGACCACCAAGCTGCACTTCAACTTCTTCGTCCTCAAGCTGCCCATCCGGCCGCCGGCGCTGGTGGCCAAGCAGATCGGTTCGCTGGCGGCGCTGACCAACAACCGGGTGGGCTTCGGCGTCGGCACCAGCCCCTGGCCGGAGGACTACGAGCTGCTCGGCGTCCCGTTCGCCAAGCGCGGCAAGCGCATGGATGAATGCATCGAAATCATCCAGGGACTCACCAGCGGCGACTACTTCGAATTCCACGGCGAGTTCTATGACATCCCGAAGACCAAGATGACGCCGGCTCCCACCGAGCCGATCCCGATCCTGATCGGCGGGCATGCCGACGCCGCGCTGCGCCGCGCGGCCCGGCTGGACGGCTGGATGCACGGCGGCGGCGACCCGGAAGAACTCGACGGGCTCATCGCCAAGCTCAAGCGGTATCGCGAAGAGGCCGGCAAGACCGGGCCCTTCCAGATTCACGTCATCTCGGCCGACGCCTACACCGTGGATGGCATCAAGCGCCTGGAAGACAAGGGCGTCACCGACGCGATCGTCGGCTTCCGCATCCCCTACATCAAGGGCAAGGACCCCGAGCCGCTGGAGAACAAGATCCGCAACCTCGAGATGTTCGCCGAGAACGTCATCGCGAAGGTCTAGCGGCGGTCGCAAGCGCGGCCGCGGCGGTCGCAAGCGCGGCGCGGCCGGGCGCAGCGGGCCGCCGCAATCGGGCTGACCCTCACAGCGGATCCCATTTCGGGGCTCGCTTCTCGCGGTGCGCCTTGGCCGCCTCGACCGGGTTGTTGGTGAAGCCGGTGAGGATCTGGGTGCGGTTCTCGATCTCGATGGCATGCCGCAGGCTGGGCGCATCCAGTGCCGCGTTGAGCCCGATCTTGGTCTGCCAGACGCCGTAGGCGTTGTTCTCGGCGATCGAGCGGGCCACCTTCAGCGCGGCCGGCATCAAGTCGTCGGGGGCCGTCACCTCGTGCACCAGGTTGATGCGGTAGGCCTCGGCCGCGTCGATGATGCGGCCGGTCAGCATGAGTTCGCGCGCCACTCCCGCGCCGACGATCTTGGGCAGCAGGTAGCTGGTGCCCATGTCCATCGACGAGAAGCCCGCCTTGATGAACGCCGAGGAGAACCGCGCCCGGTCGGAGGCGACGCGGACGTCGCAGACCAGCGCGAAGGCCAGCCCGCCCCCGACGGCCACACCGTTGACCGCGGCGATCATCGGAATGGGCAGCTCGTAGATCCGGGTGAACAGGTCGGCCAGGCGGACCTGGGAGTCGTAGTTGACCTTGAACGGCGGGGTGGACGGCCTGGGCTTGGTCCACGGCTCGCCGGTGCCGCTCAAGTCGGCCCCCGCGCAGAATCCGCGTCCGGCGCCGGTCAGGATCGCCACCCTGAACTCGCCGTCGCCGAGCACGTCCAGGGCGTGGTCCACGCCGTCGATCAACGCGCCGTCGATGGCGTTGAGGCGCTCGGGCCGGTTCAGGGTGATGCGGGCGATGCCGTCTTCGACGGTTTCCAATTCCACTGCGGGCATGGCTGAAACGGTAGGCGACGCGGATTTCACCGACGGGGCATACCGTGGTTTGGCCCCCACATCGAAGGAGAAGCCATGGCACGAACCGAAGGTGACAGCTGGGACCTGGCCAACAGCGTGGGAGCGACGGCCACCATGGTCGCCGCCGCCCGGGCCGCCGCCAGCAAGCGTCCGCAGCCGGTCATCACCGACGACTTCGCCGAGCCGCTGGTGCGCGCCGTCGGGTTGGACGTGTTCACCAGGCTGGCCAGCGGCGAACTCGATCCCGACGACCTCGAGCGAAGCGTCGGGTTTGCCCGCATGGTCGACACGTTCGCCGCCCGCGCGCGGTACTTCGACGACTATTTCGCCGCGGCCGGGCAGGCGGGCCTGCTCCAGGTGGTGATCGTGGCCTCGGGCCTGGATTCCCGCGCCTACCGGCTGCGCTGGCCGATCGGGACGATCGTGTACGAGATCGACCAGCCCGAGGTCATCGCGTTCAAGGCGGCGACGATGTCGGAGATCGGGGCGGCACCCACCGCCAAGCTCCGCGAGGTCGGCATCGATTTGCGCGACGATTGGCCGGCGGCGCTTCAGGAGGCGGGCTTCGATCCGGCCCATCCCACGGCATGGCTGGCCGAGGGCGTGCTCATCGGATGGCTCCCGCCGGAGGCCGAGATTCGGCTGCTGGACTCCATCATCCCGCTGTCGGCCGAGGGCAGCCGGTTCGCCGCCGACTACGGCACGGTGACCGGCACGTCGCCGGCAGCCCGGGAGCAGGCCAGGCTCATGACCGAGGGCTGGCGGCGACACGGCCTCGAGATGGACCTGACCAGCTTGACGTATCCGGGCGAGCACACCGACGTCGCCGCGCATCTGCACGAAAACGGCTGGGAAACCACCGAATCCGGGCTCACCGACCTGTTCTCCACCGCCGGGCTGCCGGAGTTGGGGCCCGCCGCGGAGCAGGTCCCGGCGACCACCATCAAATTCGTGCGGGCCGTGCGGCTCTAGCCGCGCTTGGCCAGCCACTCGGCCTGCATCACCAGCAGGGCCATCACCTCCAGCTGCGGGGTCGCCGGGTCCAGTTCGCGGTACCGCTGATAGACGTTGACGACGACGCGCTCGGCATCCAGCCAGGTCGCGTACTCGCCGAGGTCGATCGTGTCGGCCGCCTCCGACCACGACAGTCCGCGGCGGTAGGCGGCCTCGGCTTGTTCGGAGACCTGCGCGAGATAGCCACGCACAGCGCGGATTCCGTCGGGGTCGCTGACGGGGCCGTGGCCGGGCACCACCGTGGGCGCGTCCAGCGCGATCATCGCGTCGCACGCGGCGATCCAGTTGGCGATCGGCCCGGCCCACACGATGGGGGTGCAGCCGATGAACAGCAGGTCGCCACCGAAGAGCACACCCGCGTCGGGCACGTGCACCACCGAATCGGCGGCGGTGTGCGCTGGGCCCAAGTTCAGCAGGTCGATGCGCCGCCCGCCCACCTCGATGGTCAGCTCGCGGTCGAACGTCTGATCCGCGTTGCGCACCGTGATGCCGCTGAAGTCGAAGTGCCCGAAGCGGTCTCGGGCGTAGGGGGTAGCGACCGGGCCCAGGTTCGCGGTCTGCGCCATCGCCAGCATCTCGGGTGCCATCCCGTGCGCGATCTCGTCGGCCGTGCCCCGCGCGGCGATGATCCGGACCGAGGGATCGAGCAGCTGGTTGCCGTGGGTGTGGTCGCCGTTGGAGTGGGTGATCAGCGCCTCGGTGATGGGTGCCGCGGCGGTGATGTCCCGCATGGCGCCCAGCATTTCGCGGGTCAACGCCAGGTCGAACAGGGTGTCGACGAGCAGCGACGCACCGTCGCCGGCGACCAGCCCAGCGTTGCTCCACCCGTAACCGCCGTCGGGCAGGGTCCACGCCCAGACCCGATCGGCGACCCGGTGCAGGCCGCGGGTGTACGGCACCTTCGCGGGCGCCCGATTCACCCGCGGCGCCGCTGGCTCGGCGTCGGGATTGCGTCGGGCCGCCAACGGATGCGGTGCGGCGCTGGCGCGCACGGTCTGTCGGGTCTCCCCGAGTCCCTCGACCTGGAGCGTGACGACGTCGCCGTCGTGCAGCCAGCCGGGGAACGAGTCCAGCGCCACCGGGTTCAGGTGTTCGACCAGCGTGCAGGTTGGCACCGTTCCGGAGCCTATGACGTCGCCCGGGACGAGCGTCACGCCCCGCGAGGCGTAGGAGATGACTTCGCCGAAGGTCCAATCCATCTGGGCGGTCGAACCCGTCCCGATCACGGCATCGTTGACCAGGGCGGTCACCCGCAGGTCCAGCCTGCCCTCCCGCCGGTACGGCTCGAGTTCGTCGGGTGTCACCAGGTAGGGGCCCAGGGTGACGCCGCTGTCTTTGCCCTTGCCCTGCCCGATGCCCAGTTGGCTCTCCAGTTGCTGCAGGTCGCGTGCCGACCAGTCGTTGAAGATGGTATAGCCGATGATCGCCCGCTCGGCTTCGTCGACGGTCAAGTCCCGCCCGCCGGCGCCGATGATCGCGGCGATCTCCAATTCGAAGTCCTGCCAAGCGCTTCCGGGGGCGGTGGGGGCATCGTCGTAGGGCCCCAGAACCGTTGCGGGGCAGGCGAAATAGAACGCCGGTATCCGGTACCAGGTGTCGGCGAGCGTCGGCCCGGCGCCCAGCGCGGCCTGGCAGTTGCGCATGTGATCGAGAAAGCACAACGAGTCGCGGATGGACGGTGGGCGCGGGATCGGCGCCAACAGCCGCGCTTCGCCCACGGGCACTGTCGCCGCCGGGGCGCGCAGCGCCTCCTCGCCGGCCGCACGCAATCCCTCGGCGCCGCGGCCGACCAGGTCGAGCAGCGTCACGCCCGCGGGCATCGCGTGGATGGCGTCACCGGAGAGCACCCCGGTGCGTTCACCGTCGGCGCCAAGGTAGGTCACCCATTTCATTCCCGCACCACCTCACTCGGGTCCTTGTCCGGCCGCAGCCCACGCCAACTCGATTGGCGCAACCGGTCATCCGGGGTCCATTCGCTGTAGCGCACTTCGCCGACCAGCACCGGCTCGACATAGGTCACACCCCTGGCCTCGCTACGGGGAAGCGGCGGGGTGAAGGGAGATTCGTCGGTGTGCAGTGGCGCCAGCGTCTTCTTCAGGCTCGCCAGGTCGCGTTCGGTGAACCCGGTGCCGACCCGCCCGGCGAAGTGCAGCCCCCGTTCGGTGGGGATGCCCATCAGCAGCGAGCCGATGCCGCTGCTGCGGCCGCCCTCCCCGGCCTTCCAGCCGCCGATGACGACTTCCTGTGTGTTCCAATGCTTGTCCTTGATCCAGGACGCCGAGCGTCGGCCCGGCTGATAGGTGGAGTCGCGTTTCTTGGCGACCACGCCCTCCCAGCCGTGCTCGCGGGAGTGCTCCAGCGCCTGTTTCCCATCCCCCGGCAACAGCTCGGGGACGATGAGGTCACTGCCACCGGCCAGCGTCTCCAACAGTTTCCGGCGGTCTTGGTAGCGGGCCCGCAGCAGCGAACGTCCGTCGAGATACAGCACATCGAACGCCCAGAACTCCACGCGGCTGCCGCGGCCGCGGTTCTGCATCGCATGAAAGCTCGGCACCCCGGCGGCGTCCAGGACGACGGCCTCCCCGTCGAGCACCACGTGGTGTTCGGCGAGATCGGCTGCCAGAGCGCGTAATTGGGGGTATTCGCCGGTGACCTCCCGGCCCCGCCGGGACCGCACCCGCAGGTCTCCGTGGTCGATCTCGACCAGCAGCCGGTAGCCGTCCCACTTGCCTTCGAAGGCCCACTGGCTCGCCTTGCACCTCGCCACCGAGCCGTGGGTGGCGAGCATGGGCGCTATCCCGTCGAAGTCGAAGACCTTCTGGTCCTTCATCCGGTGCGCCAACCACTGGTCACCCTTGGTTTGGATCAGCGCATAGCGCCCGGAGACCCTCCTGCCGCGCAGGTTGACGATGACCTCGTCCTCACGGAACTTCTCCGCCTCATAGGTGCCGGAGTCCCAGATGACCACCTTCCCGGCCCCGTATTCCCCCTTGGGGATGTTGCCCTCGAAGGCGGCGTACTCCAGCGGGTGATCCTCGGTGTGGACCGCCAGATGGTTCACCGAGGTGGTTTCGGGCAGGTTCTTCGGCACCGCCCACGACACCAGCACGCCGTCGCGCTCCAACCGGAAGTCGTAGTGCAGCCGGCGGGTGTGGTGTTCCTGAATGACGAACGTATTGCCGTGACCGGTAGCGGGTTTCGTCCGCGGGACGGGTTCGGGGGTCTTCGACGCGTCCCGCATGCTGCGGTACCTGGTCAGCCGGTCCGGGACGGCGACGTCGTTGTCCAGGGCCGCCAGCAGGTCGCCGTCGCGAGCGACACGGGCCAGCACCTCGTCGTAGCGCAGTTGGCGCAGCGATGCCGGGTCGTCGATCTCCGCCCAGGTGCGCGGCGCCGCGACCGTCGGGTGTTCGCGTCCGCGCAACGAGTACGGTGCGATGGTCGTTTTCGATCCGTTGTTCTGGCTCCAGTCGAGGAAGATCTTGCCCGCCCGCAAGCTGCGGGTCATCGTGGATGTGACGAGCTCGGGCATCGACTTCTCCAGTTGCTGGGCAACCCGTTTCGCCAACACGGTCGCGCCCTTGCTGCTCACCGGTTCCGCCAGCGGGGCGTAGAGGTGCAGGCCCTTGCTGCCGCTGGTGAGCGGGAACAGGGTCAGCCCGATCCCGTCGATCAGGTCGCGCACGGCACGGGCCACCTCGGCCAGCTGGGCCATCCTGACGCCTTCGCCGGGGTCGAGGTCGAAGACCAATCGGGTCGCCGGGCCGGGCTTGAGTTCTTCGGCCTTGCTCCGGGTCCACTGGGCGACGAACCGCCACTGCGGCACGTGCACTTCCAGCGCGGCCTGCTGCGCGATCCAGGCCAGACCCTCGGGGCTATCGATGATCGGATAGGTCGTGGTCCCGGAGCGGTGCGTGACGCTGCCGCGCGGCAGCCAGTCCGGCGCCGACGCGGCCAGCTGCTTTTCGAAGAAGGCGTCCTGCTCGACGCCGTTGGGCCAGCGCTTGCGGGTGGCCGGGCGCCCCGCGATGTGCGGGATCATCACCTCGGCGATGCGGGTGTAGTAGTCGAAGACGTCCCGCTTCGTGGTCCCGGTGGCGGGGTAGAGCACCTTGTCGGCGTTGGTCAGCTTCACCCGCGGTGCCATGAGAGTCAACTTACGCGTGTGAGCAGCGCTTACTCGTTCCCACCACTGCATATGTCTCAAACGTAAATTTTTGTGACGTCAACCACGAAGGGGTTAGACGCGCCGAAAGGCCGGGCACCGAAGACGGATGCGCATATTGTCCCGGCGTCCAGAATGTGGCGTCCCCCTCAGCAATGCCACCCTCCGACTGCACTCCCGGCGAATCGCCGTACCCACATACGAGAGATCGGCCCTCCAGCGTGGCGTCGTTCACATCGGCGCGGGCAATTTCCACCGCGCGCATCAGGCCGTCTACTTCGATGACCTTGCCCGCGCGGGCATTTCGGATCGGTGGGGGGTCACCGGCGTCAGCCTCCACTCCCCGACTGCCAAGGACTTGCTGTCCGCGCAGGATGGGCTTTACACCGTGGTGCAGCGCGGCCACGACCGCCAGAGCGCCCGCGTCGTCGGCTCGATCGGCTCGGTGCACTACGCACCGAACGATTGCGCGGCGGTGCGTGCCGCGCTGGCAGATCCCCAGACCCGCATAGTCAGCCTGACCATCACCGACACCGGATACTTCCTGGATCCGGTCACCGACGAGTTCGATGCCGACCACCCCGACGTCCGCGCCGACCTCGTCGCGTCCGGTGGCTACGCCACCGCGTGGGGATATCTGGCCGAAGCTCTCGACCGGCGCCGCCGCGCGGGCGTGGCGCCGTTCACCGTGCTCTGCTGTGACAACGTTCCCGGCGACACCCGGCCGGCGAGAACCGCGCTGGTGTCGTTCGCCGCCCTGAAGGACCCCGGGCTTGCCCATTGGATCGAGAAGCATGTCGCGTTCCCGTCGACAATGGTCGATCGCATCACCCCGCAAACCTCGAAGTCGGAGCGCAAGTTCGTCGAGCAGACGTTCGGCGTGGCCGACAGGTGTCCGGTCGTGACCGAGCCGTATCGCCAATGGGTGATCGAGGATTCCTTCAGCAACGGGCGGCCGCCGCTCGAGGAGGTCGGTGCCGAATTCGTCGCCGATGTCAGCGACCACAAGCTGATCAAGACGCGTCTTCTCAACGGCACCCATATCGCGCTCGCGTGTTTGGCCATCTTGGCCGGTTACCAGCGCACCGACGAAGCGATGCGGGACCGGGTGATATTCGACTACGTCGAGAAGCTCCTGCGCGACGAGATTCAGCCACTGCTGCCCGCCGTCCCGGGGATGAACACACCCGAATACCGGGCCAGCTTGCTCGATCGGCTCGGCAATCCCCAGATGAGTGACCAATTGTCGCGGCTGGCCAGGCGGGGAACGAGCAAGATTACGTCGTTTGTGCTGCCCTCCCTGCAGGATGCGATCGCGCAGGGGAGGCCGCATACGCTGCTGATGTTGGCCGTTGCCGGCTGGGCCCGGTACATGCGCGGGCACGACCTGCAGGGGCGCAAGCTCCGCCTGGAAGACTCACAGGCGATACCGGTGGGCAGGTTGGCCAACATGGCAGGCAACAAACCTGATCCGCTGCTGCGGCACGCGATGTTCGCCGAGCTACGGGCGGTTCCGGGGTTTGCGGAGCGCCTCGGCGACATGATCAGGCGTATCGACACACGCGGTGTGGTGCCCACGCTGCGTGACGGGATGCGCAACGACGAGCGGGAGCTGGTGTCACGATGAGCAATGAACTCTCTGGGCTGACCTTTGTGCGCACATTCGATCCTGCGCCGATCACGACCCTGCTGTGCGACGCCGACGACAACCTGTTCGCCTCGGAGCGGCCGGCGTTCGAGGCGTCGACGGAGGTGATGAATCGTTTCCTGGCCAGGTTCGGCGTGACCGCTCCGCTCGACTCGGAGGAGTTGCGTAAGCGGGCCGTCGGGAAGAACTTCCGCGCCATGGCTCTGGACCTGGCGGTCCAGTGCCGCCTGCCGCTCGATCAGACGTTGGCCGGCTGCCTTCCCGAGGCGGTGGTCGCCTCAGTCGGTGACGCGGCGGAGGGCAACGCGTTGTCCGCCGACGAACTCGAGCAGTGGGTGCGCGAAGAGCGCGAACGGGTCACCGCGCATCTGGCGGTGACCCTGACGCCCGACCCGCGGGTGCTCGAGCCGCTGCGCGACCTGGCGCCGCACTACGCGCTGGCGGCCGTCAGCTCCAGCGCCACCGGGCGCCTGCGTGCCTGCTTCGCCGCCACCGGCATCGACGCGCTCATAGCGGAGGCGGTGACTTTCAGCGCCGAGGATTCACTGCCGACACCGACCAGCAAGCCCGACCCGGCGGTGTATCTGCATTCCGGTCAGGTGATGGGCGTCGCGGCGGAACAAGGGCTGGCCATCGAGGATTCCGTGGCCGGCGTGCGTTCCGCGATCGCAGCCGGCTATGCGACCGTGGGCAACCTGATGTTCGTCCCCCCCGACGAACAAGATTGCCGCCGAGCGGATTTGATCGACGCCGGCGCAGTCGCGATAACCGATTCGTGGCGCGCTCTAGCCGACGTCCTGTTGTCGTCGGCCGTGCCGGCCGGCGGTTCCGCGCTCACGTAGGGCTTCGGCCGGTCGTTTGTCGCTGGGCTTCGGCCCGCGGCTGTCATACCGTCGAGAGGTGCCACCGCCCGGTGACGATCCGGGCGGTGGGCCGGTGAGGAGTTGGCCAATGGTGGCTAGCGCGATCAGCCTGAACAACGCGTCGCTTTCGAAACTGCCGATCGAGGCGCCCAACTATGACCGGCGCAGCGTGACCGTCGGCATCGCGCATATCGGCGCCGGGCACTTCCACCGCGCGCACCAGGCCGCCTACATCAACCTGCTGCTGCAGCAGGGCCTGGCGCGCGATTGGGGCATCTGCGGGATAGGGGTGATGCCCTCCGACTGGACCATGCGCGACGTCCTCAACGGTCAGGACGGGCTGTACACGCTGATCTTGGAGAACCCCAACGGCAGCCGGGACGCCCAGGTGATCGGCTCGATCGTGGATTACCGCTACGCCCCCGACGACCCGGAATCGGCGTTGGAGGTGCTCGCCGCGGCATCCACCCGGATCATCTCGCTGACCATCACCGAAGGCGGGTACCGCGACCCGGACGGGCCCGCGTTCACGTTGATCACCGCGGCGCTCGCCAAACGGCGCGATCGCGGAATCCCCGCGCCGACAATCGTCTCCTGCGACAACATCGAGAACAACGGTGAGGTCGCCAGGCGCACCGTGCTTGCCAGCGCCGAACGCGTAGATCCCACGCTGGCCGAGTGGGTGGCAGAACACGCCCGCTTCCCCAGTTCGATGGTCGACCGCATCACTCCCGCAACGACTTTGGAGATGGCCGCGGAAGTGCGGCGCGACTTCGGCGTCGACGACCGGTGGCCGGTGGTGGCCGAACCGTTCAGCGCCTGGGTGATCGAGGACGACTTCGCCGACGGCCGTCCCCCGCTCGAGCAAGCGGGGGTGCTGCTGGTCGACGATGTACGCCCGTACGAGCTGATGAAGCTGCGGCTGCTCAACGCCGGGCATCAGTGCCTGGCCTACTTCGCCCACCTGTGCGGCTTCCAGTACGTCCACGAGGCGGCGCGCGATCCGCTGTTCGCCGAATTCCTGCTCTCCTACTTCGACAACGAGGCCATCCCGACGCTGCCGCCGGTGCCGGGAATCGACCTACACCAATACGCCCGCACGCTGGTCGAGCGGTTCGCCAATCCGGCCGTGCGCGACACCGTCGCCCGGCTGTGTGCCTACTCGTCCGACCGCATCCCGAAATGGCTGTTTCCGGTCATCTGCGACAACCTTGCCGCCGACGGACCGGTTCGACTCGCGGCCGCCGCGGTGGCCAGCTGGGCGCGCTACGCCGAGGGCACCGACGAATGGGGCAGGCCGTACGAGGTGGTGGATCAGCTTGCGGATTCGCTCATCCCGATCGCCAGGTCGCAATACCAGAACCCCACCGCGTTCATTGAGGTCACCGCGATGTTCTGCGATCTCCCCCACCAGCCACGGTTTGTCGAGGCGTACCGCTGGGCGCTGGATTCGTTGCACGGCAAGGGAGCTCGGGCGACGCTGGAGGCTTTGGTGCGATGACCCGCGGGCTGGTGATCGGCGAGTCGCTGATCGATATCGTCGAGGGTGACGAGTACGTCGGCGGCAGTCCGCTCAACGTCGCCGTCGGACTCGCACGGCTGGGCCGTGAGGTCGACTTCCTGACCCACATCGCCGACGACCCGTACGGCCGGCGCATCGCCGAACACGTGAAAGCAGCTGGCGCGCGCCTTGTTTCGGGCAGCATTGCGGCCACCCGGACGCCGACCGCCGTAGCGACCATCGCCGAGGACGGGTCTGCCGACTATGTGTTCGATCTGGACTGGCGGCTCTCCGGCGCACCCGCGGCTGCGCCGCCGCTGTTCGTGCACACCGGGTCGATCGCCGCCACGCGCGAGCCGGGCTGCCTCGCGGTCGCGGCGTTGATCGACACCTACCGCGATTCCGCCACGGTCACCTTCGACCCGAACGTGCGCCCGTCGCTGACCGCCGACCCCGCGTTGGCGCGTGCGCGGGTCGAGCACCTCGTCGCGCGCAGCGACATCGTCAAAGTCAGCGACGAGGACCTGCGCTGGATCGAGCCCGGTCACGAGCCGGAACAGACGGCCAGGGGGTGGTTGGCATCGGGACCCGCGGTCATCGCGGTGACCATGGGGGCCCGCGGTTCGCGGGCGTTCTGCGCGGCCGGCGAGGTCCAGGTCGCGGCGAAACGGGCCAGGGTTGTCGACACCGTCGGTGCCGGCGACGCCTTCATGGTCGGCCTGCTCGACTCGATGTGGGAGATGAACCTGCTCGGCGCCGACCGGCGGGCCGCGCTGGCCCGGATCGAGCCCGACGCCCTGACCGCCGCCCTCGGGACGGCCAGCGCCGTGTCGGCTTTGACAGTCGCCCGGGCCGGCGCCGACCTGCCGGATCGGGCCGCCCTTCGGGCTCAATTGACCTCTGCCTCTGGCGGTTTCACGTAGCCCTACGCCGGGGTACTACACCGGGCCAATCCGGCCCGGCGAATCCCGGCGGAATGCCGCAGAATCCCAGGTCATTGGCCTGTCACGCTGTTTTCCCAGCGCCGGTGTGGGCATACTGACTTACATGCGCTCCATCTGGAAGGGCTCGATCGCGTTCGGGCTGGTCAATGTCCCGGTCAAGGTGTACAGCGCCACCCAGGACCACGACATCAAGTTTCATCAGGTGCACGCCAAGGACAACGGCCGCATCCGGTACCAGCGCGTCTGCGAGTTGGACGGCGAGGTCGTCGAATACCGCGACATCGCCCGCGCCTTCGAATCCGACGACGGCCAGATGGTCATCATCACCGACGACGACATCTCCACCTTGCCCGAAGAACGCAGCCGCGAGATCGAGGTGCTGGAGTTCGTTCCCGCCGAGGAGGTCGATCCGATGCTGTTCGACCGCAGCTACTTCCTGGAGCCGGACTCCAAGTCGTCGAAATCCTATGTGCTGCTGGCGAAAACGCTCGCCGAGACCGATCGGATGGCGATCGTCCACTTCACGCTGCGCAACAAGACGCGGCTGGCGGCGTTGCGCGTCAAGGACTTCGGCAAGCGGGACGTGATGATGGTGCACACCCTGCTGTGGCCCGACGAGATCCGCGACCCCGACTTTCCGGTGCTCGACAAGGAGGTCGAGATCAAGCCCGCGGAATTGAAGATGGCGGGCCAGGTCGTGGAGTCGATGGCCGAGGACTTCAACCCCGACCGCTATCACGACACCTATCAGGAGCAGCTGCAGGAGCTGATCGACGCGAAACTCGAAGGCGGCGAGGCGTTCACCACCGAGGAGCAACCGAAGGAGCTCGACGAGACCGAGGACGTCTCCGACCTGCTGGCCAAGCTGGAGGCCAGCGTCAAGGCGCGCTCCGGCGACGGCAAGGCTCCTGCCAAGAAGGCACCGGCCAGGAAGACCGCCGCCAAGAAGACCACGGTGAAGAAAGCCACGGCGAAGAAGGCACCGGCCAAGAAGGCCGCATCCAAAGCCTGACGCGTATCCCCCGCGGGCGCTCAGCGACTTCGAGCGGCGAAGAAGCGGGTGGCCCCCGCGATCAGGTTGATCACCGCGACGATGAGGATCAGGCTCAGGGCCGCACCCCAGATGCGCAGGAAGCCGGCGTGCTCGGGGTTGGTGAGCTCGGTGTAGATCAGCAGCGGCAGCGAGGCCATGTTGCCGTGGAAGATGTCGGTGTTGATCGATCGGCTGTAGCCGACCAGCACCAGCACCGGGGCGGTTTCGCCGATCACCCGCGCGACCGACAGCAGGATGCCGGAGACGATGCCGGGCATCGCGATCGGGAACACGATCCGCGTGATGGTCTTCCATTTGGGAACGCCGAGCGCGTAGCTGGCCTCCCGCAGATCGTCGGGCACCAACCGCAGCATCTCCTCCGCGGACCGGACCACCACCGGCAGCATCAGCAGGACCAGCGCCAGCGACACGGCGAACGAGCTCTGCTGGAAGCCTAGGGTCGCGATCCAGAGGCTGAAGATGAACAGCGCCGCCACGATCGAGGGCACCCCGGCGAGCACGTCGACCATGAACGTCGTGAGACGCACCAGCCGGCCGGACCCGTACTCCACCAGGAAGACCGCGGTCATCAACCCCAGCGGGACGGACAGCAGGGCGGCCACCCCCGCCTGCACCACGGTTCCGTACAGCGCGTGATAGACGCCACCGGCGAATTGCTCCGGCAAGATTCCGCGCAGCGAGTGGGTCCACCACGTCGACCGGGTGACCGCGTACCAGCCCCGGGCCACCACGACCGACAGCACCCAGACCAGCGGCACCAGCGCGCCCAGGAACGAGGCGACGAAGAAGGCCGTCGCGGCGTTGTTCGTGAGCCGGCGCCGGATGCTGACGGGCCGGAACGCCTGGGCCTTGACCGGCCGGTCAAAGGTTTCGACCGCGGAGCTCATCCGTTGACCTTCCCGCCGGCGATGGCGCGAGCCAGCGCGTTGACGACGAACGTCAAGACGAACAACGCGAACCCGGCGGCGATGTAGGCCCCGGTGGGCAAAGGTTCGCTGAATTCGGCCGCCGCGGAGGCGATCTTCGAGGCGAACGTGTACCCGCCGTCGAACAGCGACCAATTGCCCGGGCGTGCGGCGGAGCGCAAGATGATCAGCACGGCGACGGTCTCACCCAGCGCGCGCCCCAGCCCCAGCATCGACGCCGCGATGACACCACTGCGGCCGAACGGCAGCACGGTCATCCGCACCACCTCCCACTTGGTGGCGCCCAGCGCCTGCGCCGCTTCCATCTGCATGGGCGGGGTCTGCCGGAACACCTCGCGCGAGACCGACGTGATGATCGGCAGGATCATCGCCGACAGCACGATGCCCGCGGTGAAGATGGTGCCGCCACCGGCCAGTGACACGTTGCCCTGCTTGAACAGGAAGAACCAGCCCAGGTTGCGGTTGAGGAACGCCGCGATGGGCTCGATGTTGGGCGCCAGCACGAAGATGCCCCACAACCCGAAGATGATCGAGGGCACCGCGGCCAGCAGGTCCACGATGGCCCCGAACGGGCGGGCCAGCCGCTTGGGCGCGTACTGGGTGAGAAACACCGCGATCCCGACCGCCACCGGCACCGCCACCGCCAGGGCGGTCAGCGAACTCAGCACGGTCACCATCAACAGGTCGCGGATGCCGAACGCGAGCTTCCCCGCGTCGGTGGTGCTGAACTGCGCGCTGGTGAAGAAGTTCGCGTGGTTGGCCCGTAGCGACGGAACGGCACGAATCAGCAGGAAGACCGCGATCAGCAGGATCGCGACCACGATCGTCGACCCGGCAGCGGCAGCCGCGAGTTTGAAAAGCCGGTCGCCCTGCCGAGTCGACGGCGCACTCAGCGTCTTCAGCTCGGGCTTTTTCGGGGTCGACGGGCTGGCTACCGCTCCACGGGTCACGACCACCTCAGATCACGTGATGGCGTTGATTGAGGCCGACAGTCTCGACTTGAACGAATCCGGGATGGGGATGTACCCATTGTCGGCCAGGCCATTCTGCCCCGCACCGATCGTACTTTCCAGGAATGCCTTCACCGCGGTGCCGACCTGGGGATCGGGATACTTCGAGCAAACGATCTCATACGTCGCCAGCACGATCGGGTAAGACCCCGGCTGGGTCGGCTTGTAGAAGGAGAGCGTGTCGAGGACCAGGTCGTTGCCCTGCCCGCTGATCTTGGCTCCGGAAATCGTCTTGCCGACCGAGTCGGCGCTGATCGCCACGGCGTCCGGCCCGGCCGACGTGACGACCTTGGCCATGTTGAGCTTCTGCGCCTGGGCGAACGACCACTCGTTGTAGGTGATGGACCCCTCGGTGGCCTTGATCGCCGCCGACGTGCCGTCGTTGCCCTTGGCGCCCTCGCCGACGCCGCCCTTGAACGTCTTGCCGGTGCCCTTGCCCCAGGCGCCGTTGGAGGCGGCGTCGAGGTACTTCTGGAAGTTGTCCGTCGTGCCGGATTCGTCGTTGCGGAACACCACGTGGATCGGCTCGGCGGGCAGCGTGACACCGGGGTTGAGCGCCGCGATGGCCGGGTCATTCCAGGTCGTGATGGCGCCGTTGAAGATTTTCGCCGCCGTGGGACCGTCGACGCTCAGCGAACTCAGGCCCTTGACGTTGTAGGTGATCGCGATCGGACCGAAGACGACCGGCAGATTCCATGCCGGCGAGCCGCACCGCTGCTGCGCCGCGGCGTATTCCTTGGGGGCGAGCGGCGAGTCCGATCCACCGAAATCGGTTTGGTTGCCGTTGAATTCACTGATTCCCGCGCCTGAGCCGTTGGCCGTGTAGTTCAACGTCTGGCCGGGGCAGGCCTGCTCGAAGGCGTTGACGAAGCGGGTCATCGCGTTCGCCTGGGCGGTCGACCCGCTGGCCTTCAGCGTCTTCTTCCCGCCGCAGCTGACCTTGCCCGCCGACGAACCGCTGGTCGCGCTTCCGCTACTGGCGTTGTTGTCACTTCCGCAGCCCGACAACACCAGCGCACCGGCGGTCACGACGCTCAGCGCGGCACCGAATCGGTTGAGTTTCAAGTCACTTCCTAACGGTAGGGATGAAACGTGATTGTCGACGTTCTGCCAGCCGCTGTGGGGCGGCCAGCCGTCGCTCGCAGCAAGGAAGCTAACAGCACGAAGGTTAACGACGGGCAAATTGCTGTCGGCTGATTGTCGCTGGCCAGGACAGCTTTGCGGGTGGGCCGCAGGCCGTTGCGAGCAGCTCACGAGATGGCGTTGATCGCCGCGGACAACCGGGACCTGAACGAGTCGGGGACGGGGATGTAGCCGTTGTCCGCCAAACCGTTCTGCCCCGCGCCGATGGTGCTCTGCAGGAAGGCCTTCACGGCCGCGCCGACCTGGGGATCGGCGTACTTCGAGCAGACGATCTCATACGTCGCCAGCACGATCGGGTACGAACCGGGCTGGGTCGGCTTGTAGAAGGAGTAGGTGTCGACGACCAGGTCGTTGCCCTCCTCGGTGAAGTCGGCGCCGGCGATCGTCTTGCCGACCGAGCTCGCGTCGATCGCCACCGCCTCGGGACCGGCCGACGTGATGACCTTGGCCATGTTGAGCTTCTGCGCCAGGGCAAACGACCACTCGTTATAGGTGATCGCCCCTTGGGTGGCCTTGACCGCAGCCGACGTGCCGTCGTTGCCTCTGACGCCCTCGCCGACACCACCGTTGAACGTCTTCCCGATGCCCTTGTCCCAGGCTCCGTTGCCGGCCGAGTCCAGGTACTTCTGGAAGTTGTCCGTGGTACCGGACTGATCGTTGCGAAAGATCACCCGGATGGGCTCGGCGGGAAACGCGACGCCCGGGTTCAATGCCTGAATCGCGGGGTCGTTCCACGTGCTGATGGCGCCCTTGAATATTTTGGCGGCGGTCGGGCCGTCCAGATTCAGTGACGTCACCCCCGCAACGTTGTAGGTAATCGCGATGGGTCCGAACACCACCGGCAAATTCCACGCCGGCGAACCGCAGCGCTGCTGTGCCGCGAAGTACTCGATGGGGGCCAGCGGCGAGTCCGACCCCGCGAAATCCGTCTGCTTCCCGGTGAATTCGCCGATCCCCGCGCCCGAACCGTTGGGCGTGTAGTTCAGCGTCTGGCCCGGGCAGGCCTGCTCGAACGCCTTGATGAAGCGGGTCATCGCGTTGGCCTGGGCGGTCGAGCCGCTGGCCTTCAGCGCCTTCGTCCCACCACAGCTCACCCTGACGGGCGACGTGCCGGGCCCGGCGCTTTTCCCCGCCGCGTTGTCGTTGGTCCCGCAGGCCGCCACCACCACGGCAGCAGCGGTCAGGACACTCAGCGCAGCGCCAAAGCGATTCAGGCCCAATAGAATCCCCAACGGGAAACATCAAACACGATTGCCACCATTCAATAGCCGCTGCGCCGACCGAAACGGTCAGCACTAAGGCTAGCGCCGGGTGGATATTCTCGCAGTGGACGCCGACCGGTCCGGAAGAGCCGGAACCGGGCGTGGGGCGTTACATCGCCGCACCCATATGCAAAAGTAGAACCTGTTCCAGAAATGCCGCATCCGAGACGGCGGGGCTTGCTACCGTGTCGGCTGACAACATGGGCGAAGAGAGGCCGCAATGATCCTTGACAGATTTCGTCTCGATGACAAAGTCGCCGTCATCACCGGTGCGGGCCGCGGCCTCGGGGCGGCCATCGCGCTGGCTTTTGCCGAGGCGGGCGCCGACGTCCTCATCGCCTCGCGCACGCAATCGCAACTAGAAGGCGTCGCCGAACAGGTCCGCGCCGCCGGTCGCCGCGCGCACATCGTCGCCGCCGACCTGGCCCATCCGGAGGTGACCGCGGAGCTGGCCGGCCAGGCCGTCGACGCCTTCGGGAAGCTAGACATCGTCGTCAACAACGTCGGCGGGACCATGCCCAACACGCTGCTGACCACCTCGACCAAAGAGCTCAAGGACGCATTCACCTTCAACGTCGCCACCGCCCACGCGCTGACCGTCGCGGCGGTGCCCCTGATGCTCGAGCACTCCGGCGGGGGCAGCGTCATCAACATCACCTCCACCATGGGCCGGCTGGCCGGCCGCGGCTTCGCCGCGTACGGCACCGCCAAGGCCGCGTTGTCGCACTACACCCGGTTGACCGCCCTCGACCTGTGCCCCCGCATTCGGGTCAACGCGATCGCGCCGGGGTCCATCCTCACCTCCGCGCTGGACGTGGTGGCCTCCAACGACGAGCTGCGCGCGCCGATGGAGAAGGCCACCCCCATGCGCCGCCTCGGCGATCCCGTCGACATCGCCGCCGCCGCAGTGTATTTGGCGTCCCCGGCGGGCAGCTTCCTGACCGGTAAGACGCTGGAGGTCGACGGCGGCCTCACCTACCCGAACCTCGACATCCCCGTCCCGGATCTGTGACCCCCGACCGCTGAGGAGCCCGTCATGGCAATACCCGTCGTCCAGCTGGGCACCGGCAACGTCGGTATCCACGCCCTGCGGGCGCTGATCACCAACCCGGCCTTCGAGCTCACCGGCGTCTGGGTGTCGTCGGACGCCAAGGCCGGCAAGGACGCGGCGGAGCTCGCCGGGCTCCCCGATGCGACCGGCGTGCGGGCCAGCAGCGACCTGGACGCGGTCCTGGCCACCAGGCCGCAGTGCGCCGTGTACAACGCGCTGGCCGACAACCGGTTGCCCGAAGCGCTGGAGGACTACCGGCGCGTCCTGGCCGCCGGGATCAACGTCGTGGGTAGCGGGCCGGTGTTCTTGCAGTATCCGTGGGAGGTGATTCCCGAGGAGCTGATCAGGCCCATCGAAGACGCTGCGCGCGAAGGCAATTCGAGCGTGTTCGTCAACGGGATCGACCCCGGCTTCGCCAACGACCTGCTGCCGTTGGCGCTGGCCGGCACCTGCCAGAACATCCAGCAGATCCGCTGCATGGAGATCGTCGACTACGCCACGTACGACAGCGCCGCGGTCATGTTCGACGTGATGGGTTTCGGCAAGCCCCTCGACGAGATCCCCATGCTGCTGCAGCCCGGCGTGCTCAGCCTGGCGTGGGGGTCGGTGGTACGGCAACTGGCGGCCGGCCTGGGCATCTCGCTCGACTCGGTCGCGCAGGAGTACGTCCGCGTGCCGGCGCCCGAGGACTTCGACATCGCGTCGGGACACATCCCCAAGGGCAGCGCCGCGGCGCTGCGGTTCGAGGTGTTCGGCATGGTCAACGGCGACCCCGTCGTGGTCCTCGAACACGTGACCCGGCTGCGCGAGGACCTGTGCCCCGAGTGGCCGCAGCCCGCCCAGCCCGGCGGGTCCTACCGCATCGAGGTGACCGGCGAACCGTCCTACGCCATGGACGTCTGCCTGAGCAGCCGCAAGGGCGACCACAACCACGCCGGGCTGGTCGCCACCGCGATGCGGGTGGTCAACGCGATCCCCGCGGTGGTGGCCGCCCCGCCGGGCATCGTGACGACGCTGGACCTGCCCCTGATCACCGGCAAGGGCCTCTACCTGCCCGGGTGAGCAACGGGCGCGTCGAGTCTTCGGCTACCCTCACTTTCTTATTCGGCCGAGTGAATCGAGGGGACGACGCGTTGACGCAGAGCAGGCAGGACTCGCTGAAAAGCAGCTGGTATCTGCTCGGGCCTGCCTTCGTCGCCGCGATCGCCTACGTCGATCCCGGCAACGTCGCCGCCAACGTCAGCTCCGGCGCGCAGTTCGGCTACCTGCTGCTGTGGGTCATCGTGGTGGCCAATGCGCTGGCCGGGCTGGTGCAGTATCTGTCGGCCAAGCTCGGCCTGGTGACCGGGCGCTCGTTGCCGGCGGCCGTCGGCAAGCGAATGAGCCGCCCGGTCCGGCTGGTCTACTGGGTCCAGGCCGAACTGGTGGCGATTGCCACCGATATGGCCGAAATCGTCGGTGGGGCAATCGCTTTACGGATCCTGTTCGATCTGCCGCTGTTGGTCGGCGGCATCATCACCGGGCTGGTGTCGCTGCTGCTGCTGGCGATCCAGGACCGGCGCGGGCAGATCATCTTCGAGCGCGTCATCACCGGCCTACTGCTCGTCATCGCCATCGGCTTCGCGGCCAGCTTCTTCGTCAAGACGCCGCCGCCCGGTGACGTGCTCGGCGGGCTGGTGCCGCGATTCCGGGGCACCGAAAGCGTGCTGCTCGCCGCCGCCATCCTGGGCGCCACCGTGATGCCGCACGCGGTGTACATGCATTCCGGGCTGGTCCTCGACCGGCACGGGCATCCGGCGGAGGGCGCGCATCGACGACTGCTCCTGCGGGTCACCCGGCTGGACGTCGTGCTGGCGATGGCCGTCGCGGGCACGGTGAACGCCGCAATGCTGCTGGTCGCCGCGATCAACCTGCAGCATCGCGACATCAGCGCCTCCATCGAGGGCGCCTACTCCGCGATCCACCACACCCTGGGCGCGACCATCGCGGTGCTGTTCGCGGTCGGACTGCTGGCCTCCGGACTGGCATCGTCCTCGGTGGGTGCCTACGCCGGCGCCATGATCATGCAGGGGCTGCTGCACCGCAGGATTCCGATGCTGGTGCGCCGCTTGATCACCGTGTGCCCCGCCCTGGTGATCCTTGCGGTCGGGTTCGACCCCACCCGTGCGCTGGTGCTCTCCCAGGTCGTGCTCTCGTTCGGGATACCGTTTGCGGTCCTTCCCCTGGTGAAGCTCACCAGTGACCGCGACTTGATGGGCGACGACACCAACCACCCCGTCACGACGGTTCTTGGCTGGGCCGTCGGCGTAATGATTAGTCTGCTTAACGTGGTCCTCATCTGGCTGACGGTGACCGGCTAAATGCCGGCCCGCCGGCATGCCTATTTCGCATACGGGTCGAACCTGTGCGTGAAGCAGATGGCGCTGCGGTGTCCCGACGCCGCCGATCCGCGGCCGGCGATCCTGTCCGATCATGACTGGCTGATCAACCAGCGCGGCGTGGCCACGGTCGAGCCGTGCGCCGGCAACCAGGTGCATGGCGTGGTCTGGCAGATCTCCGATGGGGACCTGGCGACCCTGGACAGCGCCGAGGGCGTGCCGGTGCGCTACCGGCGCGACCGGCTGACCGTGCACACCGACGACGGGCCGTCGCCGGCCTGGGTCTACATCGACCATCGGGTGACGCCGGGCCCGCCCCGGCCGGGCTACTTGCCCAAGATCATCGACGGTGCCGTGCAGCACGGGTTGCCGCAACGCTGGGTCGACTTCCTGCGGCGCTGGGACCCCTCACGCTGGCCACGCCGCGTGTCGGCGTCGGGGCCTGCGCCGCAATCACTTTCGGCGTTGCTGAGCGAGGAGGGGGTGAGCGAGGCCAGCCGATTGCGGTCGCGTTTCGGGTTTCTGGCCATCCACGGCGGCGGGCTGGAAGAGATGACCGACGTGATCGCGGAACGCGCCGCCGAGGCCGCCCACGCGTCGGTGTACGTGCTGCGTCACCCCGACCACTACCCTCACCACCTGCCGTCGGCGTCGTTCGACCCGGCCGAGTCGCCACGGCTCGCCGAGTTCCTCGACCATGTCGACGTCGCGGTGTCGCTGCACGGATACGGCCGCATCGGGCGCAGCACGCAACTGCTGGCCGGTGGCCGCAACCGCGCACTGGCCGCGCATCTGGCCCGGCACATCCGGTTGACCGGCTATCGGGTGGTCACCGACCTCGACGACATCCCGCCGGAGTTGCGGGGCCTGCATCCGGGCAACCCCGTGAACCGGGTGCGCGACGGCGGGACCCAGCTGGAGCTGTCCCCCCGCGTGCGCGGCATCAGCCCGCGCAGCCCGCTGCCCGGCGACGACGGCCTCTCGCCGGTCACCACGGCGCTGATCCGGGGGCTGGCGGAAGCTGCACGTCGTTGGTAATTGTCCTCATCTGTTGATTGGAGTTGTTGGTGACCAAGGATTTTCGCTTCGGAATGAGCATGCGCTTCATCAAGTCGCGCGCAGCATTCGTCGACAAGGTGAAGCAGGCGGAAGACATCGGATTCGATGTGCTCTGCGTGCCAGACCATCTCGGCGCCGTGGCCCCTATTCCGGCTCTGACCGCGGCCGCCATGGTCACCGACAAACTCAAGCTGAGCATGTATGTGCTCAACGCCGCCTTCTACAAGCCCGCCCTGCTCAGCCGGGACCTGGGCGACTTGGACAAGCTCAGTAACGGCCGCCTCGAAATCGGGCTCGGCACCGGGTATGTCAAGGAAGAGTTCGACGCCGCCGAGCTCCCCTACCCCAGCGCCGGCGCCCGGGTCGACTACCTGAACCACATGACGAAATACCTGAAAGAGCACCACCCGACGACGCCGATCCTCATCGCCGGCAACGGCGACCGGGTGCTGACCATCGCCGCCCAGCACGCCGACATCATCGGGCTGACCGGTTCGAGGGTGAAAGAGGCCGACGACCCGCTGACCGAACGGGTCGAGTTCGTCCGCAACGCCGCCGGCGACCGATTCGACGCGCTCGAATTGAACCTCGCCGTCACGGCGGTCCCGGCCGAGGGCGAGAACCTGCCCGACCTGACGATGACGCGTCGGTACGCGGCGGGATTGTCCGACGAGGAGATCCTGGCCATGCACTCCGTCCTGACCGGGTCACCGCGCGAGATGGCCGACACGTTGCTGGAGTACCGGGAGAAGTACGGGGTCACGTTCATCACCGTCCAGGACAACCACGTCGACAACTTCGCAAAGGTCATCGCGGAGCTGCGCTGAGCGCCTTGCCGGGTAAGTCGACCTCCAGAAGGTCATCCGGCCGCGTCACAACACGCAGCCCGAACCGGCTGCTGGCTTGCTCGATCGTTGCGCGCAGCCATTCAGCCTCGTCGCGAGACGCACGCTCGAGCCGCATCCGGCGCACGCGCAGCGGGATCATCTGTAGCGACACCAATTCGCCGGTGGCCGGATCGGTTCGGGTCAGATACAGCAGTCGGAGATCGGCGCGGTAGGCCTCGTGCCCACCGATGCCTTCGTAGTCGTCGATGACATCGCCGCAGCCGTAGAGGATCGGTCTGCCCCGGTATATCTCGATCGGCCTGGGGTGATGCGAGGAGTGACCGTGCACGACGTCGACGCCGGCATCGATCAGCCGGTGCGCGAACGCGACGTCACCTTCGGCCAGGGCATAGCCCCAATTGGATCCCCAATGCACCGAAACGACGGCGATCTGGCCGTCTCGTTTGTCTGCCAGCACGTCCGCGGCCACCTCATCGGCGACGCCGCGTACCGATGCGTCCCGGATCAGTCGCACGCCGGGCCGATCGTGGTGCGCCGCCCAAGACACGGGAACGCCGGCCGACGGCATCGCCACCGAGCCCACCGTGACCCGGCGTTTGTTGGGAATGTCGAGCACCACCGGTTGGCGTGCGGTAGGCAAATCGGCCCCCGCCCCGGCGCCCCGGATTCCCGCACCCGTCAGAGCCGACACGGTGTCGGCCAACCCGCGACGGCCGAAGTCGAGGATGTGGTTGTTGGCCAGCGCGCAGACGTCCGGCCGCAACGCCGCCAGGGCCGGCAGGTTGTCCGGATGCATTCGATAACAGACCGCTTTGCCGTGGGCGAATTCACCGCGTCCGGTGATCGTTGTCTCCAGGTTGATCAAACGGACCTCCGGGGCGAACTCGTCCAGGAGCGTCAGCACCTCGCCCCACGGCCACCGCCAATCCACCGGACGCGGGATCGGCCCATGTGCCCGCTCGGCCAGCCGGACATATCCCCCGGCATCACGCATATAGTGCTCACGCAGTTCCGGATCGCCGGGGTGGGGCAGGATCTGATCGACGCCTCGCCCGAGCATGACGTCGCCACCCAACAGCACCGTCACCACACCGGAGTCATGCGAGGAGCCCAGTGGGCGATCCATCTCCACTACGCCGACGCTAGGCGTTGGGAGAAAATGCCGGTCAGGGGCCTTGGTCCCCGCGGGAGTGGCCTTACGGCCCTTCGGCGCACCGGCGGCTCGCGACACACTCAGGGGATGGCACAAACGGACCCCGATGGCGAGTGGGGGCAACCGCTGGTCCAGCGGCTGGCTTCGTTGCGGGGCGAACAAAGACTGTTCGACGATCGGGTTGACGCCGGACGACAGCTGGCCAAGAGTTTGGAATCCTTGCGCGGCCAAGACGTTGTGGTATTGGGCCTACCACGCGGTGGCGTGCCGGTGGCCTTCGAGGTCGCCAAGGCACTGCAGGCCCCGCTCGATGTATTGGTCGTGCGCAAGCTCGGGGTTCCGTTCCAGTCCGAGCTGGCCTTCGGCGCGATCGGTGAGGGCGGAGTGCGAGTGCTCAACGACGCCATCGTGCGTGAAGCTCACTTGTCCGGGGCCGAGATGGCGGCGGTCGAGGCGAAGCAGCGGGCCGAGTTGGCCCGTCGCTCGGAACGGTTCCGCAGCGGGCACGATCCGATTCCGCTGGCGGGGCGGACCGCGGTGATCGTCGATGACGGCGTCGCTACCGGCGCGACCGCGAAAGCCGCCTGCCAGGTCGCTCGCGCCCAGGGCGCGAGTCGGGTGGTGCTGGCAGTTCCGATCGGCGGACGCGACGTGTTCGAAAGATTCGCCGGGTACGCCGACGAAGTGGTCTGCTTGCACACGCCCGAATACTTCTTCGCCGTGGGGCAGGGCTACCGGAACTTCACCCAGACTTCTGACGACGAGGTGGTCGCACTCCTCGAGCGGGCCCGAAACGGTTCTCGCGACCCGTTGGCCGATGCCGGCTCGGCCGACCCGCCATTGCGCGACGAGGAAGTCAGGGTCAGCGCCGGTTCGGTGTCGGTGGCCGGGCATCTGACGATCCCCGAGCGTCCACTCGGTGTGGTGCTGTTCGCCCACGGCAGTGGAAGCAGCCGACACAGCCCCCGCAACCGCTACGTGGCCGACGTTCTGAACGCCGCGGGTCTCGCCACGCTGCTATTCGACCTTCTCACCCCCGACGAGGAGCGAAATCGCGCCAACGTTTTCGACATCGAGCTCTTGGCGCGACGGCTGGTCGACGTCACCGGCTGGCTGACCCGCCAGCCGGATACGGCCGCGCTGCCGGTGGGCTACTTCGGTGCCAGCACCGGCGCGGGCGCGGCCCTGGTCGCCGCCACCGACCCGCGCGTGAACGTCGCGGCGGTGGTGTCCCGGGGCGGCCGGCCGGATCTGGCGGGGCAGTTCCTGGCCCGGGTTTACGCGCCGACGCTGCTCATCGTGGGCGGCAATGACGACGTGGTGCTGGAACTGAATCGGCAAGCGCGAGCAGCGATCCCCGGCACGTGCAAACTCACCGTCGTGCCGGGCGCCACCCATCTCTTCGAAGAGCCCGGGACGCTCGAGAAGGTCGCCATGCTGGCCCGCGACTGGTTCGTCGACCACCTGAGCCCCGCAGCTCTGAGCACGAACCCGGTATAGCGTGGTGCGGGTGACCAGACTGACATTGACCGTGCCGGAGACAGTCGATCCCGACGAGCTGGCAAGCGAAATCGTCACAGCCCTCGCCGACCGGCTCCGGGACGACCACGGCTACGAGTTGGCGACCGCAACCGGGACGGGTGGCACCGGGACCCGCGAATATCCGTTGCATCCGGCCGGCGGCATCGTCCTCGATAGTGAGCCGGGCAAATTGACGGTCACGCTGCGCGGCGTCAACGCCGACGCGCACGATCTCTTCACTGGAGTCAGCAGTGAGCTGGAGCAGCGGCACGAAGGGATTCGCGTCGGTATCGGCTGACCGCTGGCCGTTCGGGGGCGCCAAACCGTCTGAACCGCAAGCCAATCAAAGCCTGATCGGCGGTCATGAATTCCGAGACCGGCCGGCCCGTACCGATTCGCAGGGATCCCACTGTGCCGCCGGACCACCACAACATGACTTTCGACTCTCGTCAACGGCGGCAGACCAGCACAGACTGCAAACCATGACCGCATCTGACGACACCGCGCAAAACTGGCGCGACGTGGCCGATCATCTCACCGCTGCGCAAATCGCTCAGCTGGAGCGCCTCGAACACGACGAACCGCAGACGCTGCTGGACATGGCGCGGCAGTGGGCGGCCAAGAACGTGTCCGCCGGGATGCCATTCGACGCGATCGGACCGCCCGACGGTGCGGTTCGCACGTTCGACTGGCACCTGGACAGCAATTGGTTTCGCGACTTCGAGGGCACCTCTCGCCGTAGCGGGTCTGCGCACGTGCAGATCTGCGGCCGACAGCAGGTCGACGGCTCCACGCGGCGGTGGATCTCCGTGCACGCCCGTCACCTGAATGCGCTGGACGCATCAGCCGCGCGCGAACTCGCCGCGGCGCTGACCGAGGCGGCCGACGAGGTCGAGCGACTGGGCTGAGTGTCTTCGACCGAGATGACGGACGAGCCGGAGGCTCTATGCTGCAGATGAATTCGCGCTCCGTCGGTAGCCGGAATCAGCGTAATTGACGGATATACCTCGGCTGAAAAGGACAAATGACCCTATGCCGCAAAAGGTGCAATCCTTACTGTTGAAGTGCGCACACGGCGAATATCGTGACAGTAACGACGATCACATGGCAGGCGAATGATGAGTGCTCACTACGAGACCGGCCCCGCGGCCGGCGAATACAGCGTCGAGGATGACAACCAACTTCAGCCGGAGGACACCCTGGTGGATCGCGGCGTGGACGACATCCTCGACGAGGGATACTCACCGCCCGAGCACCCTTACGCGCGCGGCGCATTCGGCCCGGCCGAGACCATGGACCAGATTCTCGCGGAGGAAGAGCCAGATCCTGCGTCGCGAATCAACGTCGTCCTCGACGAGGACGACCAGCGGCGCAGCGACGCCTCCGAGCGGGACGCCGAATTTCCGGAACGGCGCGAGGTGGGCAGCGCACGAGCCGGCCGGCTTATCGCGCCGGACTTGGGTTTTGGCGAAGATGCCGACGAGGAGCTGTTCGCCACGGACGTCGGAATCAGCGGAGGCGCGGCGTCCGCCGAGGAAGCCGCCATGCACGTCATCGACGAGGAAGATTAAGGCCCTCTCCCGCTCGCCGTCGCAGCGGTAGCCTCAAGAATTCGATCGGCGGACGCGGAGGGTTTTTCGGTATGAAGATGTGGATCCAGATTTGCGGCCGGGATGAAGACCACGAATATCCGGACGGCGCCACCTATGCAGTACTCACGGGCGGCGTGCTGAGGGTCAATAGCGGCAAAGACATTCACCTCTACAGTCCGACGTACTGGCAAGAGGTCACCATTGATACCGGCCCCGCGGCCGAACTCGACGAACGAGCCCAACAACTCGACGAAGATCTCAGATGGCAATAGTCGCCGCACCGCGACGGTAGGCGCGGCGACTTCTCGACGCCGTCTCGGCCCGGGAATGCTCAAACAAGGGGCGCGATGAGCAAAGGTACGGCCACGGCCGCCCCGGATAACGAGGCCGCGGCGACTGCCGTCAAGAGCAAAGGCCTGCGGGGTGGCGCGCTCGGTCTGATCTCGGGCGTCGTGGTCGGCCTGGCGTCGATGGCGCCCGCCTACAGCCTTGCCGCGACATTGGGTCTCATCGTGGCCAGTGGTGGTGGACAGCTCGCCGGCGTCAAAGCCCCGGCGGTCGTTCTCCTTTCATTCATCCCGATCTACCTGATCGCCGTCGCCTACCGAGAACTCAACGAGGCAGAACCGGATTGTGGCACCACGTTCACATGGGCATCGCGCGCATTTGGACCTGTCGTCGGATGGCTCGGCGGCTGGGGCATCATCGCCGCGGAAGTGATTGTGATGGCCAACCTGGTCGATATCGCCGGGAAGTACTCGTTCAGGTTGGCCGGCGAGATGGGGTGGCATTCGGTTGCGGACCTGGCCAACAGCAGGCTCTGGTCGACGGTCGCGGGCGTCTTCTGGATTGCCGCGATGACGTACATCTGCTATCGCGGCATCGCGGTCTCGGCCAGACTGCTCTACGCCCTGCTGTCCATTCAAATCGTGGTGCTGGTCGCGTTTTCGATGGTCGCGCTGGTCAAGACGTATTCCCGTGACGCCCAGGTCTTTTCGCTGCATCCGTCGCTGTCCTGGTTCTGGCCGGGCGGTCTTGATTTCGGGACGACCGCCGCCCCCGCAATTCTGATGGCAATCTTCATGTACTGGGGCTGGGACACCGCCGTGTCCTGCAACGAGGAGTCCGACGACCCCGGCCGCACGCCTGGCCGCGCCGCCGTCATCTCGACTTTCCTGCTGTTGGCGACCTACACCCTGGTCACCGTGTCGGCCGTGGCGTTCGCCGGTGTCGGGACGGCGGGCATCGGGCTGGGGAACCCGCACAACTCGAAAGACGTGTTCGCTTCCATCGGTCCGGAACTGTTCGGCAACGGCGTCTTCGGGAAGGTTGCACTGCTGTTGCTGGCGGCATCGATCCTGACGTCGGCCTCCGCGTCGACGCAGACGACGATCCTGAAGACAACGCGCACCACCCTGTCGATGGGGGCGTACCGGGCGTTACCGGACTCGTTCGCGAAGACCCACCCTCGCTACCTGACGCCGACCACGTCCACACTCGCGGTCGGCGGAGTCTCCGTGCTCTTCTACGTGCTGTTCACGCTTGTCAGCGAGAACCTGCTGGCCGCGCTGATCGGATCGGTCGGGTTGATGATCGCGTTCTACTACGGGCTTACCGGGTTTGCGTGCGCCTGGTACTACCGCCATACCCTTACCGCTTCGGTCCGGGGTTTTGTGATGCGCGGTGTCGTCCCGTTGCTGGGCGGCGTGGTCTTACTGGTCGTTTTCGTCTACGGGCTCATCCAGTACGCGAGGCCCGAGTGGTTGACCGATGACGAGGGCCACCACATCACGATCCTCGGGTTCGGGGCCGTCGCGGCGGTCGGTGTCGGCGCGCTGGTGCTCGGAGTGATCCTGATGCTGGGCTGGTGGGCGATCGCCCCGGGTTTCTTCCGCGGCCGCACCCTCACGCGCGGCCCCACCGGAGCGGATTCCGGTGAGGGCATCGTCCAACCGGTAGGCCCATGAGCTTTGTCGGGAGCGAGCCGCCCTAACGCCAGCCGGCACGACGAGGCTCCCCACCTAGAAGTCACGTGGTCATCGCCATACCAGCTACACTCACACCCGCCACATCAGGACGCGTAGGCTGATCGTCCGGAATGGCACCTGGACGCCGCGAACGCCGCTGAACCCCGCCTAGCTAGGTTTCAGTCAGGTATTCGACGACGTCCCCCGCCCTCGTAGCTCAGGGGATAGAGCACGGCTCTCCTAAAGCCGGTGTCGCAGGTTCGAATCCTGCCGGGGGCACTTGGTGTTTGCGCAGTTCAGCGATGGTTTTCAGATGTCTGCCGACTGGCCTCGGCTGGTTCTGGTCGGTGCTGTGGTCGGTGATTGGTTGGCGTCAGCTGGCGCAGCCTGGCCCGCGATAGTCAATCGCGTTGCATCAGCCGACGATGAGCGCGCGGGCGTCCTTCATCAACAGCATCAAATGCAGCGGATCGGTCGAAGACGCCCAAAACTCGAAGTTGGCGTAGAACGTGCGGACCTCATCGTGCGGCACCGCACAAAACGGCCCCCGCTATCTATAGTAGAAAATGCTATAGTTGGGCATGAGCGGTCGGAGTGACGTATTGCGGACGGTGATGCACGAAACAGGCACCACCCAGTCCGAGTTGTCTCGGCTCAGCGGTGTGCACCAGCCGAGCATCAGCCAGTTCCTCTCCGACAAGGTTGAACTCAGCGATGAGCAGCTCGACCGACTGCTGTCCTGTATGGGGTACCGACTCGAAATCACCCGCCAGCCGGTCACTCCCAAGCTGACACGTTCCGAACGCCGCTCGTGGAAACTGCACCGCGAGCTGGCCAGGCACCTGAGGCGGTCGACTCTCACACAATGGCAACCCGCGATCGAGCACAACCTGCGACGATTGCGGTCCGGCGTCACCGGCCAGCCACACATGAGAAACCTCGACCGCTGGGAATCACTCATGAGAAGCGGCGACGTACCCGGCCTTCATCGCGTCCTTACTGGACTCAGCCGCGATTGCATCGAGATGCGCGAAGTCTCACCGATGGGTGGACTGCTCCGCGATGAGGAGCGCATCCGCGTTTTGCGCACGGTGCGCTGATGCGGCGCGACCAGCTTGAGCACGCTATCCGGACTGCCTGCCAAATCGCGGGCCTGACTGAAGTGATCATCGTCGGCTCCCAAGCGATCCTCGGCACCTACACCGAAGATCAGCTGCCCTTCTACGCCACCAGATCGGCGGAAATCGACGTTCTCCCGATCGCCGACAACACCGGTGAAATCACCCGTCTCGCAGACGAAATCGAAGGAGCAGCGGGCGAATTCTCCCCATTTGAGCAGCTTCACGGCTTCAGTATCGACGCCGTAGACCTGCAGACCTCGACACTGCCCGGCGGATGGCGCGATCGACTGGTCAAGGTCCAGAACGAGAACACCGCCCCCCCATCGGGCGAACCTCAATTCATCGGATGGTGCCTCGACAAGGAAGACCTGTGTGTTGCGAAATTGTGTGCTCTCCGAGAGAAGGACTTGAACTTCGTCGACGCACTGATCACTGCTGATCTTGTTGACCCGCAAGTGATCGCAACGCGCCCCGCGACCGTACCCGAACGCTTTGGGAGAGCCTCCCAACGCGCAGCCGCCTGGCTCGCTCACCGCACAAACAGCGTTGAGTAGCTCGCGAACCGCAGCCGCGGCGTTGGGATTGGCCAGGATTGGGAAAGGATGTCACTTCGCCGCGAGGCACTTCTTCCGAGTACTGCCACATTATGGATAACCGCTATTGATCCATCAGGTTCCGGCTACACGTTCGCCCGCCGCTCGCAGACGTGCCAACCGGATGGGGCGCCGATATGTCGCCCTACGTCGCTCGGGACGACGTTAGAGGTGCTAATGCGTCGCGGCAGTCACCGTGAGACAAGTCGGCTTCTCTGCCAAGGGCGGCTCTGGTCCTGCCGACCCTCCGTCAACGCTGATCCGTGGTCGGTGTTTGGTCGGTGAATCTGGGACACGCCGTGGCGCGATGTAGCGTCAGATGGCCCAATATGGCGGGGCCAGAGGCGCTTTGACCCCGCGGACTCGTCCGCTTGGAGGTTCTCACAGGACGAGCGAGCTGGCCGGTGGCGTAGCGGCTTGAGCCAAAAGCCCCTGGCGCATCTCGCCGAGATATTAGTCAAACGCCTCGCCAAAATTCATTGCCGAACCTTGCCGATGGCCGCCCCGAATTCATCAACCCTAGCGATAAACCGTGAGCATAAGCGGCCGAGAACATCTATCTGGTTGGTCCAGCGACCATGACCTCGCTATACGAGAACACTCACGTGTGAATGATCTGTGGCCGTGCCAGCAAAATGGGAAGCTCACCGAGTCTCCACGGGGGTTCGATACCGCGCTGGGCTCGAAATCTGTTGTGGGGCAGACTTGGTTCGACTCGCCAGCAGTGCGCTTCAAACCCTACCTAGCCGGGGCTCTGACTTGTATTATTCGAAGATGTCTCGCCGTCTCGCGGCTTTGCGACTGGTTATGGGGATGGCGCTCGTTCCCGTCGGATCGGGCGGCGTCTCGCACGCATCGCCGTCGGGGGAAGATGCATCCGGACAGTGCTCCTTTGTGCTCACACCGCCTGAAGTTGTACAGGTATCCGGAGAGAGCAAGGTGTTGGTCACGATGCATCCGGGGCCGTGCACCGTAGCAGCCGTCCCCAACATGCAGGTGGTGTGTGTATCCATAGCGGGCGACGGCTCGCCTGGGCATTGCGCATACAAGTCCGGTCAGGAGACGGTGCGCATGTACTACTTTTACCGGCCTGGGGCGACATACGTGGTGAAGGCCCAAGGATGTGCAGACTCCATCACGCCGCCGTACACGTTGTGCCAGAATTTCGGCCCGACACAGACGACCCTGTAATGCTGCAGCGACATATCCCTTGGGCCACCGCGCTTTCCGACTAGACGGGGTCGAAAGAGGAGATCAGCCAACGGCCGCCGCTCTTGTCCAACGTCACCCGGACAGTGGATGCGGTGTCCGTGGGCGCATCATTGCCAACAGTCACGGTCTGGTTGACGAACACCAGGACGACCGCGTGGTTCGGAGTCGCCGACACCGACGCCGCCGCGGGAACGGTGGCGATCGCCGAAATGTGGTCCTTCCTGGCGCCCGGCATCACGACGTCATGGACCAATTGTGCGTAGGAGTCCTTGAACTTGCCGGTCAACCGGTCCCGCGCGGCAGTTAGGTCTTTATCGACGGTGTCGGGCTGGTAGGACAGTATTGCCACGGTGGAATCCTTAGCGGCCGCGACCGACTCGATACCGGCGACCGCCGAATCCCGGACCCACGCGTCTTGCCACTTCAAATAACCCGCCGCCGCGGCGACCGCCATCCCCACGACGGGGAGCACCCAGAAGACAAGCACCCGCGACCATTTGATCCGCCTGATTCGGCGTTTACGTCCCGGCGGCTCAACGTCTTTGACATCTTCTTCGGTTTCAATGTCATCGGTTTCAGCATCATTAGAGGACGTGTCGCCTGATTCGGCAACGTCTTCCACGTCGCCGTCGCTGGTGTCCTCGGCCGATTCGGCCCGGTATTCGGTGTCGTCGGTGGCGGTCACCGCGTCGCCGATCGCCTCGGGTTCGTTCGTCTGGCTGGCGCCCTGCCCAGTCTTCTCTTCCGAGACCTCGGTTGCACCCGGATCGGTCTTGCGATCGGTTTTGAGCCGCACTGCGATAGTTCCTTTTCTGGTTGGCAGAGTGTGGTGTCGGCGGTTGCCGGACAACGGCCTGCTCACGGCACAAATCCGACATTGGAGACTTTTGCGCCACCGCCAACCTTCTGCACCGTTATCCGCATTCGCCAATGCCGCGGATCCTGTTCGGCGGCACCGGCATTCGAGGTCTTAACGGATACAGCCACCAGTACCTGGGCTTCGTCGCCCGATTGCGACTCGAGACCCGCGTCGGTGATTGTCCCCACCGACGTGGACTGCGCCTTCTTGACCACGTCAACGAAAGGTTTTGATCGCTGGGAGAAATCGTCGTAGAACTGACCCGTCGCGGAGTCCAGGATGCGCTGGACGTCAGCGTCGGCGTGGTGCCAGTCGATTGTGGTCAGGTTCAGCGCGCCTTGCCGCCCGACCTGAACCAGCAGCTCGCGTTGCTGTTGGGCCTGACGTGCCTGATATCCCCGATACCCGAACCACCCGGCCACCGCGCCCAAGGCCACGACCGTCACCAAACCCAACGCCGCCGCCAGCCGCACCGGCGTGGCCCTCTTTTTGGGCGGCGCGGCGTCTTCGGAAGCGTCGTCGGCGTCTTCATCGACGGCAGTGTCATAGTCGTCGGCCGCATCGGACTCGTCCGAGGCGGGTGCCGCCGCGGCGTTGTCGTCTTTCGAGGTGATCCTGTTGGGCGATTGCGTTGAGTCGCCGTCGCTTTGCCCCGGCGTCGCCGCGGACATAGACGGACGGTCTGTTGCGCTCAGTTCGTCTTGGGCGGCATCAGCATGCTTTGCCATGTTTGCTCCTTTGTGGCACCACGGGCCAGGTCTCGTTGTGTGTACATACGCCCGTCGGGTCCCACATACATGCCCGTGGCTGGGTCGTACTGGACGGCTGCGATCGGCGGTGGTTCCGGACCGGGCGGCGACGGTGCGGGGACCTGCCCCGCTGGTTCCTCCCCCGGCCTGAACTGCGGGACACCTTGGCCGGAATATGTTGCGTTCGGGTCACCCTTCCAGTTCCAGCCGTCGTTCAGCGGAACGTACGTCTCGTCGCTCTCGCACATCTTGACGGTCGGCGCCCGCTTGCCGGGCCGGGTCTCACACGGCAGATTGTGCGCGCCACGCACGTTGAGCTGCGAGTCTTGTGGCACCCGGCAGTAGAAGTCCCCCTTGGGAACATCCGGGTAGTCCTCGTAACTGGGCGCCCGCTGCTGCTGGGCCGGCAGGAATCCCGTCGTGCACGGCGGCGGCCAGTTGCCGTTTAGTTTGAAGCTCAGGAAGGGAGCATGGTAGGGCTGCTTGGTGTCTTTGTTGGCCACGCCAATTGCCTGGATGTCGGCGGTACCCTGTGGCAGCTCCACCAGAAGGGATTCCAGGTTGTCGCGGTAGGTGACTCCTACCTGCCCGACACTGACCAGGTTGGCCAGGACGATCGGCAAGGTGGGGTTCAGTTGGTCGAACAATTGGCGAGCCTCGGCGGTGGCTGGTCCGCCCTTGCGTAGCAGGCCCGCAACCGAGGAGTCGTTGTTGCGCAACTGCGAGGTGATCGCCGCCAGGTGTGAGGCCCAGGCCTGGATCCCGGCCGATGAGTCGATCTGGCTGTCGAGCAGTGGCTTGGAGTTGTCGATCAGGTTGACCAGTGCGTCCAGGTTCTTTCGGGCGTCGATCGACACCGCAGTCGTCCCTTTCACCAGCCGGGAAAGTTCCGGCCCGAGCCCGCCGACTGCGACATACGATTCGTCGACCACCGTTTTCAGGTTGTCCCGTGGGATCGCGTTCAGTCCGCGGTTGGTGGCCGCCAACAGCGAGTTGATGTCCGGCGGGACATACGTGCGGTCGACCGGTATCACGTCGCCGTCTTTCAGTGGCGGCCCGGTCGTGCTGCGCGGCAGCAGTTCGACGTACTGCTCGCCGACCGCCGACACGCTATGCACCTGGGCGCCGGAATCGGCCGGGATATGGAAATCCGAGTTCATCCGCAGTACCGCCTCGGCGCCGGCATCGGTCAGGCGCACCGCCTGCACCCGACCGACTTCGACGCCGTGGTAGGTGACATTCCCGCCGGCATACAGGCCACCCGCCTGCGGCAGTTTGACCGTGACCTCATACCGGTCGATCCCGAAAAAGAAGGTCGGTATCTGCATGTAGGCGAAAAACATGATGGCGGCCGCCGCGCTGCTGACCGTCGCGAAAACCGCCAGCTGGATTTTGATGCGTCGGGGGAGTCGGTTCAGCATGATGTCACGGCCCCTGGTTGAAGTGGTAGGGCACGACCAACGGGTTACCGGGGTTGTACTGGCTTCCCGCCATGCAGGGGCTCGGCAGCTGGCCGATGGTGCGGCCCCACTGAAGCTCCAGCTCGCTCAGGTTGCACTCAAACCGGGTGCCGGTGAACAACCCCGAGTCCAGCCGGCTCAGGGTCAAGTCGAAGATGCCGGTCAGATTTGCGTAGTCACCGCGCAGCCATTTGCTCAACGTGTCCTTGGGGAACGGGAAGGTGCCGAAGAGGCCCAGCGAGCGGGTCAACGACACCCCCGCGTCGCCCAGTGACTGCAGCACGGGGCCGAGGTCGTTAAGTTCCTGCACGAGGCTTTGCTTGGTCTTGTTGACCGAGTCGGCGGCGAGCGCGCCGAATCTGCTCAGGTCACCCAGCGCGTTGGCAAGGTCCTCTCGATCGTCTTTTAGCACCGCCAAGGCGTCCGGGATCGTCTTCAGCGCCTTATCGATCACCGGTTTTTCGTCGGCGAACTGACCGGCCAGGTTGTTCAGGCTGTTCGTCGCGGCGATGATGTCGTCCTTTTGGTCGTTGAGGTAGCCGACGAAGTTGTCGAGCTGGCCCAGCAGGCTTCTCAGGTCCTGCTCGCGACCGGTGAACGCGGTGCTCAGCGCCTTGGTGATGTCCTGGACCTGCCCTAGGCCGCCGCCGTTGAGCACCAGGGAAAGCGCCGCCAGCGTGCGTTCGGTTGACGGATAGCCGCCCGCCGAAGACAGCGGTATCAACGACCCATTTTTGAGCTTGCCCACAGGCGGCGCCCCCGTGGGTGGCGCCAATTCGAGGTGTACCGAGCCCAGCAGGCTGGTCTGGCCGATCGTGGCCGTCGCGTTGGCCGGGAGGTCCACGCCCCCTTCGATGCTCATCGTGACCAACGCGTGCCAGCCCTGCAGTTCGATGTCGCTCACGGTGCCGACGGTGACGTCATTGACCCGGACGCGGGAGTTCCGCTGCAGGTTTTGAATGTCGGACATCTCTGCTTTAACGGTGTACGAACCGGGCCCGCCGCCCTTGGTTCCCGGCAGCTTGAACGAGTTCGCCCCGTGGAAGCCGCAGCCCGATAGCACCAGCGCAAGTGCCGTCACCAGGCCCGCGGCCATGCGATACCAGCGTGGTGCCCGGCTCATTGTCCACCCCCGGACGGCACCATCATTCCGCGCAAGCCGGCGGCCGGATCTGGGGTCTGCACCGGCGCGGCCGGCGGTGGCGCGGCCGGCGCGTCTGGCGCCGTTGCGCTTTCCTGCGGCGGCGCGGCGGCCGGTGCGGGCGCTCCCGGAGGTGGCGGGGGAACGTAGTCGGGCCGCAGCCAGTCCTCGCTGTAGGTGATTTCGTTCGGCCGCGCGGTGGCGCCGACGAAGAGGTTTTCCCCCAGCGGGAGGAAGTTGATCTGGCGGTTTTTGATGATGGGCGCCAGGTATTGCACGCACAGCTTGGCCGACTCCTTGGAGTTTTTGCGCGACGCGGCTTCGACCGCGGCGCACAGGAATTGGATCGTGTTGGCGAATTGGTTGACGCCCAGGATGCCGGTCAACGAGCCCTGCGCGGGGTTGTAGATGTTCAGGAAGTTCTGGAACGCGGTCGGGGCGACATGCAACACCTGTTTGATGTCGTCGAGGCTCTGGTTCACCGCCGTGGTCACCGATGCCAGCTTGTCCGACGTGGCGCCCAGGGTCTCACGGTTGTCGGCGACGAAGTCCGTGACGTCGCCGGCCACGTCGTTGAGGTCGCGGACCGCGTTGCCGACCGCGTCGGGGTCGCTGGCCAACAAGCCGGTCACCCCGGCCAGGTTTTGGTTCAGTTGCCGCAGCAGGTCGCTGCTGTCGTGCAGGGCGGAGACCAGGAGGGACAGGTTTTTGAAGCTGCTGAACAGGTCGTCGCTGTGGTCGCCGAGCGCGGAAATCGCCTGTGACAGCTTGATGATCGCGTTACGGATATCCGGCCCCTGGCCGCGCAGGTTGTCGGCCGCGGTGTCGACGAACGCCCCCAACGTGCTGGTTCCGCCTGGCTTGGTGGGCTGCAGTGTCTCAGTCAGTTTTTCTAGCTGCTGGCGAAAGTCGTCGTATTCGACCGGAACGGCGGTGCGGTCCTGCGGAATTGTCGCGTGATCGGCCATGGTCGGCCCGCCCGTGTAGGCGGGCGTCAGCTGGATGGCTCGGGGTGTCACCAGTGACGGCGAGATAATCACGGCTTTAGCGTCGGCGGGTACTTTGTATTTGTCGTCGTACCAGAAGGTGATCTTGACGCGGCCGGGTTGCGGTTCGATCTTCTCGACCCTGCCGACGCGCACGCCGAGGATAACGACGTCGTCCCCGGTGTAGAGGCCGGTGCTGTCCGCAAAATAGCCGACGACTTGCGTGTGGCCTATGCCGGTCGCCAACCCCACGACGGTGACGATGCCGCCGACGAGGACGACCGCCAGGGCGATGGCCACGCCGAGCTTGACGTAACGGGACCTCACTGGCCACCACCTCCGGCCGGCTGGGACGGGCCGATGGGTCCGGGTCCGTTCAGCACGGGCGGTTGGCTCGGCGGTATCTGACCAGGTGCTGGTAGTTCGACGGGCCCCCCTGGCGGGATGGACTGTCCTTCGCCGGGGCCCGGCGGCGCGGGAGGTCCCGGCGGCGGGCCGCCGGGTGGCGGCGCGGGCAGCGGCTCCCGATACGGATAGCAGCCAGGGCCGGGCAACGCCACGCCGGGCACACCGCATGGATGGTCGCTCGGGTTGCCGGTTATGGCATCTGGAATGGTCATGCGTGGTTCCCCGCCTTGGCCGGTGCGCGGGAACGGAATCGGCAGCGGCGGCGTGCCCGGCTGCCCGCGCTGCGGGTCCGTGCGCTGTGAGGGCAGCAGCACATTGGGGTCCAGGCCCAGATCGGAGAAGGCCGCGTCGATGAAGGGCTCCACGAACTGCCCGGGCAGCAGGTTGACCAGATACGCCTTGAAGAACGGTCCCGAGCTGACGGCTTCACCGAGCCCTAAGGCGTATCTGTTGAGGCCGACGATCGCTTTCTGGACGCGTTCTTTGCGGTTGTCCAGGATGGCCAATACCCCGTTGAGCTTGTCCAGCGCCGGCTTGAGTGTGTTGCGGTTCTCGGCGATGAAGCCCTTGATTTGCTGCGCCACGGCGGACAAATTGCTCGAGATCTGGCCCAGCGCACTGCTTTGGCTTCTCAGTTGAACCAGTAGCGCGTTGGTGTTGGCGACGAGGTTGACCACTTCGTCGCTGCGCTCGGCCAACACCTTGGTTGCTTTGTTGGCGCTGCTCAACAGGTTTCGCAGCTGCGCGTCGCGCTCGTTCAGTGTCTGAGAGAAGCGCGCCACCCCCTGCACCGCCTGCTTCAAGTCGGGCGGTGTGTCGGCGAAGGTGTCGGACAGCACGGCCAGCGAGGTGGACAACTGCTGGGTGTCCAACCCGCTGATGGTATTGCTGAGATCGCTCAGCGCGTCTGGCAGTTGATAGGCCGGCCTGGTTCGGTCGAGCGGTATCGGGCCGCCCAGCTGCCCATCGCCGCGCGGGGTTACCTCCAAGAGTTTGCTGCCGAGAACGCTCTTCAGCTTGATCGCCGCCTCGGTGCGGTCACCGAGGCGGACGTTGTTGGCGACGCTGAACTTGACCAGTACCCGCGGTCCGTCCAGGGCAACGTCCAAGACCTGCCCGACCCGGTAACCCGATACCTGGACGTGGTCACCCGGTGCCAAGCCGCCGGCCTCGGCGAAGTACGCCGAATAGGTCTTGCCCCTGCTGAAGAACGGCAGCTTGTCATAGTTCAGGGAGATCAACACGACAGCCAGGGTGGCGCCGACGCCGATGAGGCCGATGATCAACGGATTGCGTTCGGAGAAGGGTTTCATCGCGGCGTGCACCTGCCGGTGGCCTGGCCGGCCATCTTGATGTACACCGGCTGGCCGCCCTTACCGTTGACCTTGATCAGGATGTCGCACAGATAGAAGCTGAAGAAGTCTCCGTACATGCCCTGCCTGTTCAGTATTTGCGTCGCGTCGGCCCAGGTGTTGAGGAAGTTGTCGAAATAGTCGTGGTCTGCCAGCACGTTTGCGGCGGTCCGATCGAGCTCGTGTACCACCTTCCTGACCGGCGGACGGGCCTGTGACAGGAGATCGGCGATCGACCCGGCGGCCGCGTTGGCGTATGCAACTCCGTTGCTGATGTCTTGCTTGCGGCCCTTGAGCCCTCGCACCAATTCGGCCAGTGAGTCGACCGCCTGGGCGAACTGCTTGCTCTGGCCGCTCAGTGAACCGAGCAGGGTATTCAGGTTGGTGATGACCTGACCGATCAGTTGATCGCGGTCGGCCAGCGTGTTGGTCAGGGCCGCGGCCTGGGTGAGAAAAGAGCCGATCGTGCCTCCCTGCCCCTGGAACGCCGCCACGAGTTGGCCGGTGAGCTTGTTGACCTGGTCCGGGTCCAGCGCGCGGAACAGCGGCCGGAAGCCGCCGATCAATGCGTCGAGGTCCAGCGCCGGCTCGGTCCGCGCCAGCGGGATGGTCGTGCCCGGATTAAGCCGCTTGACTCCCCCGGCGCCCTCCTCCAGGGCCATGTACCTGCCGCCGATAAGGTCCGCGAAGCGGATGGCGGCCCTGGTGCCCTCGGTGAGCACCACCGAGTCGGCCGCGGTGAACTCGACGAGCACGGTGGAGTCGGGCTGGACGGTGATGCTTTTGACCTTGCCGACCTCGACCCCGGCGACGCGGATGAAGTTTCCCTCCTGCAGGCCCGACACGTTCGCGAACTGGGCCTTGTAGGTCTTCTCCGACTGAAAGCGCAACTGGGCGAACACTGCGATGAGCGCAAACGCGCCGAGCAGGCATACGACCAAGTAGATGGACAGGCGCCACAGGGCACCGGCCAAATTCTCTCGCATGTCTGCCTTCCTCTATCGCTGCTGGTGTCTCATTCGGTGGTCACGGCGCCGGGCTATAAGGCGGCGGTGGCAACGGTGCGCAGTCGTTGTTGACCAGGCCGCAGGTTTGTTGCTGCCCGGAGCGCACCGGCGGCACGAACGGTTCCGAACCCGCCGGCGGAGGACCCGGTTCGCGTGGCCTGCCCGGCGGGGGAGCCGGCGGCAGACCGGGATACAGCGGGGTGCCGTCCGGGGCGTATCGCGGCGCCCCATAGGGTGCCGGACTGTTGTATCCATCCGTTCCTTGAACGGGGCCGGGCGCCGGGCCGCCGGGGTGCCGAATGCTAGGCGGTTGCGGTGTCCCCCGGGTGACGGGGAGATAGTCGACATACCCCGGGAAGCCGATGCCGGGGTTGGGCCGCATGTCCAGTCCGGTGCCCCACCCGGTGTTGGTGACGAGGTAGCGCTGCGGGAAATTCTTGGCGACGTCGGGCAACGATCCGCACCCGGGCTGACCACCGGGGCCGCCCTTGGCGCCGTTGATCGGCAGGTTGTCGGGGAACTTGTACGCGTCTTCCCCGAAGAGCAGGCCAGAGTCCAGGATCACCGAATACCCGTTGTCGCCGCCGGCCGGGCCGGTGAACCTGTCGGCGGCGGTCTTGGCGCCGACCAGCGTGCAGGTGAGCTCAGGGTTGTACTTCATCAGCAGCCGCGTTGTGGACTCCAGCAGGTTGATGCCGTGCACGAGGTTGTCCTTGTTCGGGCCGATCAGGTTGGTGCCCGCGCGGGAGAGTCCACTGACGTTGAGCAACAGTGCGTCAAGTTCCTTGGCGTCCTTGGTGACGGTGGTGGCGGTCGTGCTGGCGGCGTCCAGCGTCGTGAGGATGTCGTGTGCGGCCGCGCCGTAGGCGTCGCTGAATCCCTTCAGGGCGCGGTAGTCGGCCCGGATGGTCTCGCTGCGCGGATTGATCGTCAGCAGGACCTGGTTGAGGTCGGTGGTGGCTTCGCCGATCGCCTCGCCCTTCCCGCGAAACCCGTCGGCCACCGCGGTGAGCACCGCGTTCAGTTTGGGGACGTCGACCTGGTCGAGCACGCCCACGAGGTTCTGAAAGACGGTGTTCACCTCGACGGTCACGTTGCTTGCTTCGACCACCGCGCCGGCCGCGAGCCGTTTAGCGGTCGGGTGCGCGGGCGTGGTCAGGTCGACATACTTGGCACCGAATGCCGTGGTGGCGGTGATTTTGGCGCCCACGTTGGCCGGGATGTACCTGAGCTGCTCCGGGTAGAGCTCCAGGTGAAGTCTCACCGGATCACCTGGCTGGATCGACGACACCCGGCCAACCTGGACGCCGCGCAATTTCACCGCCGCGCCGGGTTCCATCACCAGGCCTGAGCGATCCGACATCAGG